>NZ_JBHXDQ010000005.1:0-229640 GCF_042725875.1 Streptomyces sp. NPDC127038
TTACCTCGTTGGGGTGTTTTTTTTTTTTTTAATTCGCCGCGCGGGCCCCCCCGCCGCGCGGGGGGGGCCCCCCCGGGCCCCGGGCCCGCCGCCCCTCATCCGTTCCGCCTCCGTCATCGCCATTCCCAATTTCTGGAACGCGTTCTACGGTGTGCGCCGTCAGGTCGGGCTCGGAGGCAGGAGGCGCCGTGCATCTCGAATACACGCCGGAGCAGCAGCGGCTGCGGACCGAACTTCGTCTCTACTTCGCCGAGTTGGTGCCGGACCACGCCTACGCCCGCTATGCCGATCCTGCGGCGCAGAAGCGCTTCTACCGCGAGACGATCAGGCGCCTCGGCACGGACGGCTGGCTCGGCGTCGGCTGGCCCGAGGAGTACGGCGGGCGGGGCCTGAGCCCGATGGAGCAGTTCATCTTCTTCGACGAGGCCGCCCAGGCCGGGGTGCCGCTGCCGCTCATGGCGCTCAACACCGTGGGTCCGACGATCATGAAGTACGGAACCGAGGAGCAGAAGTCGTTCTTCCTGCCGAAGATCCTCTCCGGCGAGATCGACTTCGCGATCGGCTACAGCGAGCCCGGCGCCGGGACCGACCTCGCCGCGCTCAGGACCAGGGCCGTACGGGAGGGCGACGAGGACAGCGGTCACTACACGGTCGACGGCCAGAAGATCTGGACCACCAACGGCGACACCGCCGACTGGGTGTGGCTCGCGGTCCGCACCGATCCGGACGCCCCGCCGCACCGGGGCATCACCATGCTCCTCGTGCCGACCTCCGACCCCGGCTACTCGTGCACCGTCATCAACACGCTCGCCTCGCACGACACCACCGCCAGCTACTACGAGAACATCAAGGTCCCCGCCACGCGCCGAGTCGGCGAGGAGAACAAGGGCTGGCGGCTGATCACCAACCAGCTCAACCACGAGCGCGTGACGCTCGCCGCGCACGGCACCATGGCCATCCGCGCGCTGCACGACGTCCAGCGCTGGGCGATGGAGACGAAGCTCGCCGACGGACGCCGTGTGGTCGACCTGCCCTGGGTGCGGCGCCTCCTCGCCCGCACGCACACCAGGCTGGACGCCATGAAGCTCCTCAACTGGCGCATGGTGAACGCCGTCCAGGAGGGCACGCTCACCCCGCAGGACGCCTCCGCCGTCAAGGTGTACGGCTCCGAGGCGCGCCGGGACGCGTACGCCTGGCTGATGGAGATCGTCGCGGCCCCCGGCGCCCTCAAGGAGGGCTCGGCCGGCGCGGTCCTGCACGGCGAACTCGAACGCGGCTACCGCTCGGCCGTGATCTTCACCTTCGGCGGCGGCAACAACGAGATCCAGCGGGAGATCATCTCGTGGATCGGCCTGGGAATGCCCAGGGTCCGACGGTAGGCCCGTGCCGGCCTGCCTACCCGCCTCGCCAGTTATTCGACGTTGACCCCATAGGCGCGAGCGAGGCCGTCGAGCCCGTCTGCCCAGCCCTGGCCAATGGCGCGGAGTTTCCACACGGGGTGGCCGTCGGCAATGTGCCGGTAGAGCTCGGCAATGACCATGGCACGGATGGAGGGGTCGGCGGGAGGCTCGAAAGTCCAGGCAGCGGCGCCCGCACAGCCGAGGTTCAGGGTTGCGTGAGTGAGCGATCCGCAAGTCAAGCCGGTGTCGACGTCCATGTTGATGGCGATGGCGATCCGCTGCACGCGGTCGGGCAGGGCGGAGAGATGAACGGTGGCGCGTTCGACGGTGTGGGGGCCCTCTTGCTGTTTGCCGAGAAGGCGGGCGGCACCGTCCGCGGCGGACGGCTGGTTGTAGAAGACGAAGTCCTCGTCACCGGAGACCCTGCCGTCGTTCCCGACGAGGAACAGGGTGAGGTCGGCATCGGCGCCGGCGAAGCCGAAGGAGACGTGAAGTCCCTGACGGGCTTCCTCCGGCAGGACGAGGGTCTGGCCCGGGACGAGCACCTCGGACACGGTCGGCGGAGCGACGGGTGTGGGGTGCGACGGACCGGGAGCCTGTTGCTTCCACTCGGTGAATGACCGGATCCGGTAGGGGTCGCCGGGGGTGGCCGACGGGTCGGCGGGGGTGTTCGAGCCGAGGGTGATGTCCAGGTCGGCGAGGGACGGCTCGCCGGAGTCGGGGGCGTCCTGGGCGCCGTCCAGTAGGTCTTGGAGGCCGGGAACGCGGGTGGTGTCCAGCGGCTTGAGCGTGCTGGAGAAGGCGCCGGAGGCGGTGGTGGTGACGGCGCAAGCGAGATCCTGGCCGATGTCCAGGAACCGCAGGGCGTCCTCCGGGTCCCGCCAAGGCGTGGACTCGATCGCGTGTCGGGTCCAGCGGCCATAGGCGACAAAGCCCAGCCGTTGGGTGTCGGGCAAGCGAGTGAGGACGGCCAGGTCGATGGCTTCGACGCCGGGCGCGGTTGCGAAGCCTTCCTTGAGCGTGGCGATGATGTTGGAGCCCATGGCTGTCAACCACCACAGAGTCCGGTCGCGTTTGGTGAGGTTCTTCAGGGTGGGGCGCCCGCCGGGTGTGAGGCCGGCGGTCTGGGTGGGCATCGTGTCGAGGTCTTGCTGTCGCATGACGACCGAAAGGACCGCGCCATCCACGCCGACCGCGCAGCCGGCAGCCGGATTGTCGGAGAAGGCGTGGTTCACGGCCTCGCAGACGGTGGCCTCGTTGTTGGAGAGCAGCTCCCGCCACCACTGTCCGGCCTCGGTGACCATCTGTTCCCGTACGGAGAGCAGACGGGTCGTCTCCGCGGCCAGGTACTCGGGAGCGTCCTGCTGGGCGCGCTGTTTGGCGGCGGCGCGTTCGGCCCGTGCCAGGCGGCCCACTCCTTGCAGGTGAAAGGCCTGGGCTTCGGCGAGTGCCCAGGGAAGACCGAGCTGTGGAGCAGCTGGGATCACGGGCGGTCGCGCTGCGGCGAAGGACTGCAGGTGGACGCTGGTCATCTCCCGTCGCAGCTCTCGCAACCGGGCGATGGCGGCATCGCGCTCTGCTTCCTGTTGCGCTCTTTCCGCCTGGCGGCGCGCCCGCTCCAGCTGTGCGGGTGAAGGTGCGACCGACCGGGTCTGCGCGGTACGCCGTGTGGTGGTCCGCCGACGACCGCCGCTGAGGGAGCTCGACGCGTAGAAAGGACCGAGTCCCGTCGACACCCGTGTGCCGCCACTGCCCACGCTGAGCCTCGCGGCGCGCGGGCCCACGGAGGTCCGCACACCCCGTGTGGAGACACGCACACTCATGCCCGGCACACCGACACGGAATCCGAACCCCATGGCCCACCCCTTTCCCGGGGGCACAGTGTGGCACCAGCACATGCTTCAGGAGCAGATGTGGGGCTCATCTTTCCCAGCGGAGTCCGTCAGGGGCGCTTTCTGTCCAAAGTCGGAGACTGTTGTTCGGAACAGACAGCAGGGTGCGGAGCCGTCCTCGGGGGAGCCGGGCGGCCGTTCTGCCGGTGATCCGTTCGGGCTGCACCCTGCCCCGGCCCCCTAGCCCCAGCCCCCTCCCCGTGCCGCTCAGCGGGAGAGCCCTGATGTCCTCAGTACCCCACGCACCGTCTCGTCGTCGATCCGGTGTCCCAGTCGGTCGAGGAGCTCGGCTCCGTGGCGCAGTGTGCCGTGCTCGGTGGAGCGGCGCACGCCGGTGTCGAGTTCGTGCCAGATCAGCGGGTTCGCGGTGAGGACGCGGGGGTCGAGCTCCAGGCGGTTGCCGCTCACGTCCCGCAGTACGAGGTGGGAGGAGACGCCGTCGTACTGCCGCACGCTCGTCAGCGCGTCCGTGCGGACGAAGCGTCGGCGCCACGGTGTGCGGACGGCCAGCCAGCCGGGGCCGGCGCTCACCCGGGGTGGCAGCAGGACGAAACCCACCGCCGCGGACAAGGTGAGCCACAACAGGGCGCGCGGGGGTGTGAGGCTGCCCGCGTCCCAGTCGACGACCAGGGCCATGGCACAGAACAGCAGGGCGCAGCTCACCGCGAGCCGTGCGCTGCCGTGCCAGTTCCGGTCGCCGACCGAGCCGACCGGTCCGCTTCGTTCCACGCAACCGACGCTATGCGGCCCCGCCGGGTCCGGCGATCGTCGCTGACGGACTCCTGACGCCGAAGGCGCGGATGCTGACGGGTTCCGTACGCCCGCGTGCCGGCGCACGGGCGGCCTCCCTCGTCGCTGCCCGTCAAGATCCCGTCAAGGCAGGCCGGTCGGGCGCGAAGAAGTCGCAAGGAACGGCCCCTGACACAGGTACCGGACCGAACCTGGGCGCACCCGCGCGTCCTTCGGCCGTCGCGGGGCTGACGAAAGAAGGAGTACGCACCCATGTCCGTCCTGACCCCCACCGAGCAGCCGGATGCCGTCCCCTCCGGCGAGGAACCCCCTGATACGGGCGAGCGGCATCGGCTGACCGCCGTCACCGGGCTCGCGGCACTGTCGTTGGACGCGATGGCGTCGGTCGCGTACGGCCCGGAGGCGATCGTCCTCGTGCTCGCAGCCGCCGGTGCCGGCGGACTGGGCTGCACGATGCCGGTGACGCTCGCGATCGCCGGTCTGCTGGCGGTTCTGGTGGCCTCCTACCGGCAGGTCATCGCGGCCTTCCCGGACGGTGGCGGCTCCTATGCCGTGGCCAAGAGGCATCTCGGCCCGCGCACCAGCCTGGTGGCCGCGGCTTCGCTCGTCCTGGACTACGTCCTCAACGTCGCGGTCGCCGTGACGGCCGGAGTGGCGGCCCTGACCTCAGCCTTCCCGGCCCTGTACGACGACCGGCTGTGGCTGTGTCTGGCGGTGCTGGCCCTGATCACGGGCGTCAACCTGCGCGGGATCGTGGAGTCGGCGCGAGCGTTCATCGTGCCGACGGTCGTCTTCGTCGGCTCGATCTTCGTACTGATCGTCGTCGGGCTGTTCAGGTCCCACCCGGTGAGCACGGTGACCGCGGCCGGGCACGCCTCCGTCCTCGCGGACAACGCCTCGACCGTGGGTGCGCTGCTCCTGCTGAAGGCGTTCGCTTCCGGCTGCGCGGCTCTGACGGGTGTGGAGGCCATCGCGAACGCCGTCCCCTCCTTCCGGGTGCCGCGGGTCCGGCGGGCGCAGCACGCCGAGGTCGCCCTCGGCGCCGTCCTCGGACTGATGCTGATCGGTCTGTCGGTGCTGATCGGCCGCTTCCACCTCCAGCCGGTCGAGGGCGTCACCGTCCTCGCCCAGCTCGCGGACGCCTCCCTCGGCCACAACTGGGCCTTCTACGTGATCCAGTTCGCCACGATGATCCTGCTGGCGCTGTCGGCGAACACCTCCTTCGGCGGGCTTCCCGTCCTGATGAAGCTGCTCGCCCGCGACAACTACGCCCCGCACGTCTTCGCCCTGAAGGCCGACCGGCAGGTCCACCGGCACGGCGTCCTGGCGCTGGCCGCCGTCTCGGCCGCGCTGCTGGTCTTCTCCGGCGGGGACACGAACACCCTCGTGCCCCTGTTCGCCATCGGAGTCTTCGTCGGCTTCACGATCGCTCAGGTGGGCATGGTCAAGCACTGGCTGCTGGAGCGGCGGCGCGGCCTGCGCGGGAAGGTGCTGCTCAACGGCTTCGGCGCCCTGCTCACCGGCGTCGCCGCGGTCGTCGTCACCGCGAGCAAGTTCGCGGACGGCGCCTGGCTGATCGTGATCGCTCTCCCGGCCCTGGTGGCTGCCTTCGAGGCCGTGCACCGGGCCTACGGCCGGATCGGCGAGCGGCTCGGACTCGGCCGCGTCCCCGAGGCCCCCCGTCGCGAGCGCTCTCTGGTCGTCGTGCCGGTCTCCTCGGTCTCCCGGCTCACGTCGGAGGCGCTGACGGCGGCGGTCTCGCTCGGCGACGAGGTCCGCGCGGTGACCGTCTGCCATGCGGACCCCGAGGACCGGGCGCGGACGCATGCCTTCGAGCGTTCCTGGGCGGAGTGGGACCCGGGCGTGGAGCTGGTGCGGCTGGCGTGCGAACGGCGCGGACTGGGCCGTCCCATAGCCGCGTACGTCCGTGAGGCGGCGGCCGCCGCGCCCGGCACCCGGGTGACCGTGCTGATTCCGGAGACCGAACCGGAGCGGCTGTGGCAGCGCCTGCTGCAGAACCAGCGGGGCGCGGTGGTCGCCCACGCGGTACGGCGGGAGACGGACGCCGTGATCTGCCGGCTCCGTTTCCGGCTCTCGTGACGCGGACGACCGCAGGTCAGGGTGGTCTGCCCACCAGTGCGGGCCGACGGCCGTAAGGGTCCCGTCAAGGCCGCGCGCACCGCCGTAAGGGAGCCGTCAACGGCGACCGAATCCGGCCACGGAAGCGGTTTCCTCTAACCGTCCGCTTCAACCGAACCTCACTTCAGGAGTTTGCGATGGCCGATCTGGCCTTCGTCGTCACCGTGCTCGCGGTCTTCGCGCTGGTGGCCCTCGTCGCCAAGGGGGTGACGAAGCTGTGACCGCCGAGAACGTAGTCGGCCTGATCGTGGCCGTCGCCCTGCTGGGCTATCTCGTCCTCGCCCTGATCTTCCCGGAGAGGTTCTGAGACCAGATATGGGTTCCGTACTCGCAGGTGTGCTCCAGCTCGTCGCCCTCATAGGAGCGCTGGCGCTCGCCTACGTCCCCGTCGGCAATTACATGGCCCGGGTCTACTCCTCCACCAGGCACCTGCGGGTGGAGAAGTGGATCTACAGGGGCATCGGCGCCGACCCCGACGCCGAGATGACCTGGCCCGCGTATCTGCGCGGGGTCCTGGCCTTCTCCGCGGTCAGTGTCCTGTTCCTCTACCTGCTCCAGCGCCTCCAGGGCGTGCTGCCGGGTTCGCTGCACTTCTCCTCGGTGAACCCCGCCCAGTCCTTCAACACGGCCGTGTCGTTCGTGACCAACACCAACTGGCAGTCGTACTACGGCGAGCAGACCATGGGCCATGTCGTGCAGACCGCCGGTCTGGCCGTGCAGAACTTCCTCTCCGCGGCCGTGGGAATGGCGGTCGCGGTGGCGCTGGTGCGCGGCTTCACGCGCTCCCGCACCGGTGAACTCGGCAATTTCTGGCGGGACTTGGTGCGCGGCACGCTGCGCATCCTGCTGCCGGGTGCCGCGATCGCCGCGCTGGTCCTCGTCGCCTGCGGGGCGATCCAGAACTTCTCCGGCATCCACGAGGTCGGGCAGTTTTTCCAAGGGCACGGCATCGGCGGATCGCAGCAGTGGAACGGTGGCGCGGTCGCCTCCCAGGAGGCCATCAAGGAGCTGGGTACCAACGGCGGCGGCTACTTCAACGCCAACAGTGCCCACCCCTTCGAGAACCCGACCCCGTTCTCGAACCTGTTCGAGATCTTCCTGATCCTGGTGATCCCCTTCTCGCTGACCAGGACCTTCGGTGTGATGGCCGGCTCGGTGAAGCAGGGATACGCCATCCTCGCCACGATGGTCACCGTCTGGCTGGGCTTCACCGCCCTGATGATGTGGACCGAGTTCGCCCAGCACGGTCCGGCCCTCGGTCTCGCGGGCGGGGCGATGGAGGGCAAGGAGACCCGGTTCGGCGTCGGCGGCTCGTCGATCTTCGCGGTGGCGACGACACTGACCTCGACCGGCGCGGTGGACTCCTTCCACTCCTCGTTCACCGGACTCGGCGGCGGCATCACCATGCTGGGCATGCAGCTCGGGGAGATCGCGCCCGGCGGCACCGGCTCCGGCCTCTACGGCATGCTGATCATGGCGGTGATCGCGGTGTTCATCGCCGGTCTGATGGTCGGCCGCACCCCCGAGTACCTGGGCAAGAAGATCGGCGGCCGCGAGATGAAGCTCGCCGCCTGCTACATCCTGATCACCCCGGCCCTGGTCCTGGTCTTCACCGCCGCCTCCATGGCGCTGCCGACCCCGCCGCACTCGATCCTCAACTCCGGCGCGCACGGCTTCTCCGAGGTGCTGTACGCCTTCACCTCGGCGGCGAACAACAACGGCTCTGCCTTCGCCGGTCTGAACGCGAACACCGACTGGTACAACACCACGACCGCGCTCGCGATGCTGCTGGGCCGTTTCCTGCCCATGGTCTTCGTTCTGGCGCTGGCCGGTTCGCTGGCCGGACAGCGGCCGGTCCCGGTGACCGCGGGCACCCTGCGCACCGAGAAGCCGCTGTTCACGGGGCTGCTGGTGGGCGCGATCCTGATCATCACCGGCCTGACCTACTTCCCGGCCCTCGCTCTGGGCCCGCTGGCCGAGGGGCTGGCGTCATGACCACTCGCACAGACAACCAAGAGGACGCCGTGTCCACGACTGTTCCCACTCGGGCGCCGCACAGCGATGTGCCGACCGGCCACAAGGACGAAGGAAGGGTCGGTGCGGGTCTCTTCGACCCGAAGCAGCTGCTGAAGTCGCTGCCGGAGGCCTTCCGCAAGCTCGATCCGCGGGTGATGGTCAAGTCGCCCGTGATGTTCGTGGTGTGGATCGGGTCGGCGCTGACCACCGTCTTCTCCTTCAAGGACCCGGGCGACTGGTTCGGCTGGGCGATCAGTGCCTGGCTGTGGCTCACCGTCGTGTTCGCCAACCTGGCGGAGGCGGTCGCCGAGGGGCGCGGCAAGGCGCAGGCGGACACCCTGCGCAAGGCCAAGACCGACACCGTCGCCCGGCGGCTGGTGGGGGACCGCGAGGAGCAGGTGCCGGGCACCGAACTGAGGATCGGTGACCTGGTGGTCTGCGAGGCGGGCGACATCATCCCCGGTGACGGTGACGTCGTCGAGGGTGTCGCCTCGGTGGACGAGTCGGCGATCACCGGCGAGTCGGCCCCGGTCATCAGGGAGTCCGGCGGTGACCGGTCGGCGGTGACCGGTGGCACGAAGGTGCTCTCCGACCGGATCGTCGTCAAGATCACGACGAAGCCCGGTGAGACCTTCATCGACCGGATGATCGCCCTGGTGGAGGGCGCGGCCCGGCAGAAGACGCCCAACGAGATCGCGCTGAACATCCTGCTGGCCTCGCTGACGATCGTCTTCCTGCTGGCGGTGGCCACGCTGCCGCCGTTCGCCGACTACGCCGGCACCCATCTGACCATGGTCGTCCTGGTGGCCCTGCTGGTCTGTCTGATCCCGACCACCATCGGCGCGCTGCTCTCGGCGATCGGCATCGCCGGCATGGACCGGCTGGTGCAGCGCAATGTGCTCGCCATGTCGGGGCGGGCCGTCGAGGCCGCCGGTGACGTGTCGACGCTGCTGCTGGACAAGACCGGCACGATCACGCTCGGCAACCGGCAGGCCGCCGAGTTCGTCCCGGTGACGGGGACCACGGAGGCCGAGGTCGCCGACGCCGCCCAGCTCTCCTCGCTCGCCGACGAGACCCCCGAGGGCCGCTCGATCGTCGTCCTGGCGAAGGAGAGGTACGGGCTGCGCGAGCGCCACCAGGGCGAGCTGGCGGGCGCCGAGTGGATCGCCTTCACCGCCCAGACCCGCATGTCCGGCGTCGACGTAGACGGGCGCAGCATCCGCAAGGGCGCGGCCGGTTCGGTCATCGCCTGGGTCACCGGGCGCGGCGGCGAAGTGTCCCAGGACGCCACCGAGCTGACCGACCGGATCGCGGGCGCCGGCGGCACGCCGCTGCTGGTCGCGGCCGAGGACGAGCGCGGTGCCCGGGTCCTCGGTGTCATCCACCTCAAGGACGTGGTCAAGGACGGCATGCGGGAGCGGTTCGACGAGCTGCGCCGCATGGGCATCAAGACCGTCATGATCACGGGCGACAACCCGCTGACCGCCAAGGCGATCGCCGAGGAGGCGGGCGTCGACGACTTCCTGGCCGAGGCCACCCCCGAGGACAAGATGGCCCTCATCAAGCGGGAACAGGCCGGCGGCAAGCTCGTCGCGATGACCGGCGACGGCACCAACGACGCCCCCGCGCTCGCCCAGGCCGACGTCGGCGTGGCCATGAACACCGGGACCTCGGCCGCCAAGGAGGCCGGGAACATGGTGGACCTGGACTCCAACCCCACCAAGCTCATCGAGATCGTCGAGATCGGCAAGCAACTGCTGATCACCCGGGGCGCGTTGACGACGTTCTCCATCGCCAACGACGTCGCCAAGTACTTCGCGATCATCCCGGCGCTGTTCGCCGCGGTCTACCCGGGCCTGGACAGGCTCAACATCATGAACCTGTCCTCGCCCGACTCCGCGATCCTCTCCGCCGTCATCTTCAACGCGCTCATCATCATCGCGCTGGTCCCGCTCTCCCTGAAGGGCGTTCGCTACCGCCCGATGAGCGCCGACCGGATGCTCCGCCGCAACCTCGGAATCTACGGACTCGGCGGCCTCATCGCGCCGTTCGTAGGCATCAAGATCATCGACCTGCTCATCTCCCTCATCCCCGGGATCGGCTGACCGGCTATGAACAACTCCGTGACGAACACCGCGCGGCTGCTCGGCGCTGGCCTGCGCGCCCTCCTCGTGCTCACCCTGGTGACCGGCGTCATCTACCCACTGGCCGTCACCGGCATCGCCCAGGGGCTGTTCGCCGACAAGGCGAACGGCTCCGAGATCAAGGCGGACGGCAAGGTCGTCGGCTCCTCCCTCATCGGGCAGTCGTACGACCTGCCGCTGAAGAAGGGCCAGGAGACCCCCGCCCCGGACCTGAAGTGGTTCCAGGGCCGCCCGGCGAACGGACTCGGGACCAACACCGTCAACACCCGCTACAAGCTGATCCTGTCCGGCGCCACCAACCTCGCCGCCGACAGCAAGGTCCTGGTCAAGCAGGTCGAGGACGCCAAGGCCGCGGTCGTCAAGGACAACTCGGTGAACGGCTACACCGTGAAGCCCTCGGACGTGCCCGCCGACGCCGTCACCTCCTCCGGCTCCGGCCTCGACCCGGACATCTCTCCGCAGTACGCGGCGATCCAGGTGCACCGGATCGCCGCCAAGAACGGCCTGCCCGTCGCTCAGGTCCAGAAGCTGGTCGACGAGCAGACCCGGGGCCGCGCCCTCGGCTTCATCGGCGAACCCCGTGTCAACGTCCTCGAACTCAACATCGCGCTCAAGAACCTGCTCGCGAAGAATTGACCGCCTTACGCCATTCGCAACGGGAGTTGACACCTCAGGGTGCCAACTCCCCGCAGGCATGACAGGAGAAGCACACCCCATGACCCGGGTGCTCGTGGTGGACGACGACCCGCAGCTCGTACGGGCCCTCGTCATCAACTTGCAGGCACGTCACTACGGCGTGGACGCCGCCCCCGACGGAGCCACGGCCCTGCGGCTCGCCGCCGCCCGACAGCCCGACGTGGTCCTGCTCGACCTCGGCCTGCCCGACCTCGACGGCGTCGACGTCATCAAGGGCATACGGAGCTGGAGCCGCGTGCCGATCCTCGTCCTGTCGGCCCGGCGCGCGTCCGACGAGAAGGTCTCCGCCCTCGACGCCGGCGCCGACGACTACATCACCAAGCCCTTCAGCATGGACGAACTCCTCGCCCGGCTGCGGGCCGCCGTCCGCCGCACCGGGGACACACCGCTGGTTCCCGAGACGACGCTGGTCACGACGGAGCACTTCACCCTCGATCTGCTCGCCAAGAAGGCCGTTCGGGACGGGCGGGACGTACGGCTGACCCCGACCGAGTGGCATCTGCTGGAGATCCTGGTGGCCAACCGCGGTCGGCTGGTCTCGCAGAAGCAGCTGCTCCGGGAGGTGTGGGGCGCCTCGCAGAGCAACAAGACCAACTACCTGCGGGTGTACATGGCCCAGTTGCGCAGAAAGCTGGAGACGGACCCCTCGCACCCCCGCCACCTGATCACCAAACCCGGCATGGGCTATCGATTCGAAGGATGACATCGCACGAGGCGGGCTCCGGACATGTCCCGGCGCGGCACCGGGCGTCGGCAAGACGACCACCGCGGCGGTGTGTTCACCGAGACGGACGTGGACGCCGTCCTGCGGCGCGCTCTCGCGTTCCCGTTCGGGCCGGACGCGTCCGCGCCGCCTTCCCACCAGCGCTGTCAGTTTCCCGTCAATGTCGGTCGGATCCTCGTCAGCGTCCCGTCAGGACCGGTCCGGCGGCCGGGGGCTCCGGGCATAACGTCGAGAGCGAACCCCGGACCGCCTCCCCGCGTCCGGGGTCCCACAGATCAGAGCCCACGCTTTCTGCCCCTCGGGAGGCACCCATGACAGAACTCCTCCACGGCGAAGACCCCGAGCCCGCCGATCGGTTCCCGGCCGGACCCCTGTACGTACCGGTCCGGCCGGGTCCCTCCGGGTGTGCGGCCCGGCTCTTCCGTACCCCGATCGGCGCCCGTACGGCCGTCGGCTTCACCTCCGAGCGCCGGCTCACCGCCATGCTCGGGCCCGGCCAGGCGTGGATCAGGCTCGCCGAGCCCGCGCTGCGCGCGCTGACCGCGCCGCTCGGCGTCACCGTCCTCACGGTCGACCCGCAGTTCACCGCCCCGGCGCCCGCACGGGTCGCACCGCCCACCCGCATACTCGACCAGCCGCAGCTCGAACTCTCCGGCCTGTACTGCCGCCTGGGCTCGCGGATCACCGGTGTCACGCCGTACCTGGTCGCCGTACCCGTGGCCGGCGCCTGCCACCTGTCCATGGCCTCCTGCTACGACCTGGTCGACCGCCCGCCCGTGGTCGCCGTCCGCGACGGACAGGCCCGCCTGCTGGTCCGCCGGGAGTCCCTGGAGGACATCCGCCGCCGCGACGTGGGTCTGTGAGCGGTCCCTCGATCTCCCGGGCGGGCCGGTCATCCCTCCCTCGCCGACCGGCCCGTCCGGGACTCCGCGTCTACACGTCGATCTGCGAGCCCATGATGACCGTGCGGTCCCGGGGGAGGCCGAAGTACTCGGCGGCGTCAGCGGTGATGTACGAGGTGGCGATGAACAGCCGCTTGCGCCAAGGGGCCATCGTCGGTGCGGTGCCCCGACGGAGCTCGATCGTCGACAGGAAGTAGGACGCCCGGTCGAGCTGGAGCGGCCCCTCGGTCAGGGCCGGATCCAGCATCGCCAGGGTGCTCGGCACGTCCGGCGTCTCCATGTAGCCGAACCGCGCGGTGACGTGGATGATCCCGTCGTCGGTGTACCCGAGGTCGTCCACGACGAGCCGCCGGTCCGCGGGGAAGCGGGGCACCGGTTCGGTCTCGATGGCCAGCAGCACGACGTGGTCGTGCCGTACGTGGTTGTGCTCGACGTTGGCCCGCATGGCCAGCGGCGTGGTCTGCTTGCCCCGGTTGAGGAAGACGGCCGTTCCCGGGACGCGGAGCGTCGCCAGCTCACCGCTGCGGAGACTCTCCACGAACCCGGGCAGCGACCCCTCGTCCCGGACCCGTGCCGCCGTGACGATCGCGCGTCCGCGCTGCCAGGTGGTCATGACGGTGAACACGGTGACGCCGATCAGCAGCGGCAGCCAGGCACCGTGCACGAGCTTCGTCAGGTTGGCCGCCACGAAGAGCAGGTCCACGAAGAGCAGCGGGCTCGCGCCGAGGACGACCAGCCACAGCGGTGTTCTCCACTTGGCCCGTGCGACGTAGAAGAACAGCAGGGTGGTGATCGTGATGGTGCCGGTCACCGCCATGCCGAACGCGAACGCCAGCGCCGTGGAACTGCGGAACGCGAAGACCAGGGTGAGGACCGAGACCATGAGCAGCCAGTTGATCCAGGGAACGTAGATCTGGCCGATCGTGGACTCCGAGGTGTGCGCGATGCGCAGCCTCGGCAGATAACCGAGCTTGGCGGCCTGGGAGGTGACGGAGTAGGCGCCCGTGATCACCGCCTGCGAGGCGATCACCGTGGCCGCCGTGGCCAGCAGGACCATCGGCCATCTGCCCCAGTGGGGCACGAGCAGGAAGAAGGGGCTGCTGATGTTGCCGTGGTCCGCAAGGATCAGCGCGCCCTGGCCGAAGTAGCTGAGAACGCACGCCGGGAGGACGAGGAACATCCAGCCGCGCGTGATGGCCCGGCGGCCGAAGTGCCCCATGTCCGCGTAGAGCGCTTCCGCGCCGGTGACCGAGAGCACGACCGCGGCGAGGGCGAAGAAGGCGGTGCCGAAGTGACCGAACAGGAAGCCGAGCGCGTACGTGGGTGACAGCGCCCTGAGGATCGCCGGGTGGTCGATGATGCCGTCCACGCCGCAGGCGCCGATGACCACGAACCAGGTGACCATGACCGGCCCGAACACCCGCCCCACCGCCGCGGTCCCCCTGCGCTGCACCAGGAACAGCACGACGATGATGACCGCGGTGATCGGCACGACCGCGCTCTCCAGCGACGGCTGGACGACCTTGAGCCCCTCGACCGCGGAGAGCACCGAGATCGCCGGAGTGATCATGCTGTCGCCGAAGAACAGCGAGGCGCCGAAGACACCGAGTGCGGCCAGTACGGCCGTGATCCGTCGGCCACCCCGCGATCCCCACCGCTGCACGAGAGTGATCAGCGCCATGATGCCGCCCTCACCGTCGTTGTCGGCGCGCATCGCCAGCAGCACATAGGTGACCGTCACGATGGTCATCACCGACCAGAACACCAGGGACACGACGCCGTACACGTTGCCGGTGGTGACGGGGACCGGATGCGGGTCGTTCGGGTCGAACACGGTCTGCAGGGTGTAGATCGGGCTGGTCCCGATGTCGCCGAAGACCACGCCGAGAGCACCGATCACCAGCGCGAGGCGCACCGCGTCGTGCGCGCTCGGACCGTGCTCCTCCGGTGGCCCCGCCGTTCCGCCGCCCGACGCGGCCCCGCTCCGGGGATCGGTCATGGCGTGCTCCTCCGCTCGGTGGCTGCATTTCGGACGAGACGTGCCGATGGGCACCTTTCGTCGCGACGATACCGATCAGGTGCACAACCGCTCGTAGCGCACGCCGGTTCGCTTCCAGGCGGCCCCGTTGAAGTTCACGGGCGCGACCCGCGATCACGCCTCCGGACGGCGGGCCAGGACGTGCGCGTCCAGGAAGCCCCGTTCGGAGGCCGGATCGTGGAGCAGGCGGGCGAAGGGGGTGAGCCCGGCGTCGGTCAGCAGGTCGGCGAATCGGTCGACCGGCCAGCTGTAGGCGGGCGTCACCTTGTGGTCGAAGCGGACCGGTTCCGGTCCCTCGGTCCCGAAGAGCGAGACCAGGAGCAGGCCGCCCGGTGCCAGGACGCGTACCTGCTCGGCGAGCAGCGCGGGCAGGTCCCCGGGCGGGGTGTGGATCATCGAGTAGTGGGCCAGTACGCCGCCGAGCGCGCCGTCCGCGACGGGCAGGGCCTCCATGCGCGCCTCGTCGAACCGCAGCGTCGGATGCGCCCCGCGGGCATGGGCGACCATGCCCGGGGAGAGATCGAGCCCGAACGCGTCCAGCCCCAACTCGTGCAGCATGGCGGTCAGATGGCCGGGCCCGCACCCGACGTCGGCCGCCCGCGGGTTCCCTGTCGCCCGCACCAGCTCGGCGAACGTACCGATCATGTTCCGCGAGAACGGATGCGTCTCCAGCCGGTCGGCGAACCGTGATGCGTACAGCTCCACGACGTCGTCGTAGGCGGCCCTGGTCCCGTCCTGATACCCCGTCACGGGAAGGGAAGCTACACCGACGCGTCCGCGGCACGGTCCCCGGGTCGGGTGCCGACGCTCGCCCCTGGAGATCATCCTGACGCCACTCTTGCTGTTAGAGTGCAATTGCAAGTCACTCGCAATAACGTCGGAGGACGTTGGACATGGCGGTTTACACGCTCCCGGAGCTTCCGTACGACTACGCGGCGCTCGAACCGGTCATCGACCCGGAGATCGTCGAGCTGCACCACGACAAGCACCACGCCGCGTACGTCAAGGGCGCGAACGACACCCTGGAGCGGCTGGCGGAGGCCCGGGACAAGGAGCGGTGGGGCTCGGTCAACGGCTTGGAGAAGAACCTGGCCTTCCATCTCTCCGGGCACATCCTGCACAGCATCTACTGGCACAACATGACCGGCGACGGAGGCGGCGAGCCCCTCGCGGAGGACGGCCTCGGCGACCTCGCCGACGCCGTCGCCGAGTCCTTCGGCTCCTTCGCGGGATTCAAGGCCCAGCTGACCAAGGCGTCGGCGACCACGCAGGGTTCGGGCTGGGGCGTCCTCGCGTACGAGCCGCTCAGCGGCCGCCTGATCGTCGAGCAGGTCTACGACCACCAGGGCAACGTCGGCCAGGGCTCGACCCCGATCCTGGTCTTCGACGCCTGGGAGCACGCCTTCTACCTCCAGTACAAGAACCAGAAGGTCGACTTCATCGACGCGATGTGGGCCGTCGTCAACTGGCAGGACGTGGCCCGGCGTTACGCCGCCGCCAAGCAGCGCGGCGACAGTCTGCTGCTCACGCCGTGATGTCGTAACGACGTCAGTGACCGAGTCCGAGTCCGGGTCTGGGTCCGGGTCCGCGTCCGCGTCCGCGTCCGCACAGACGTCCTGCTCGTGATCGTCTTCTCAACCTTCACGGCAGGCGGCACAAAGGAAGGGCTCCCGCGAGGACGTGACCTGCGGGAGCCCTTCCGTCCGCGGTTCTCGACCTCACTCGATCGGCTCGCACGACATGGCCGCGACGGTCAGCGGTTCGGGTCCCGCGGTGGATCACGATGGGGGTCTGACGAAACCGGGCCACGCGATGGACCCGGGCCGCTGGAGATCCCTGAGGAGAGCACTGTGATCACTCGTTCCGCTCGCCGGACCCGCCGGACCCTTCAGCCGTTCGGCGCGGGGGCCTCCGTGCTGCTGGCCCTGAGTGCCTGTTCCTCCTCGTCCAAGTCCTCCGGCTCCTCGGCCGAGGTGCACGCCTCCGCCGCGGCGGCCGCCTCCTCGAAGCTGTCCGGCACCGTGACCGTGTTCGCCGCCGCCTCGCTCCAGGAGGCCTTCACCCAGATCGGCAAGGACTTCGAGCAGGCACACCCGGGCACGAAGGTGACCTTCAGCTTCGGCGGGAGCGACACCCTGGCCGCGAGCATCAAGGGCGGTGCCCCGGCGGAGGTGTTCGCCGCGGCCAGCCCCAAGACGATGAAGATCGTCACGGATGCCGGGGACGCCTCCGGCACGCCGGCCACCTTCGCCCGCAACCAGCTGGAGATCGCCGCCCTGCCCGGCAACCCGGACAAGATCTCCTCGCTGAAGGACCTCACCAAGTCCGGGCTCAAGGTCGTGCTGTGCGACAAGGACGTGCCGTGCGGCGCCGCCACGCAGAAGGTCCTGACCTCCGCCGGCGTCACGCTGACCCCGGTCTCCTACGAGCAGGACGTGAAGGCCGCCCTGAACAAGGTGGTGCTCAAGGAGGCCGACGCGTCCATCGTCTACAAGACCGATGTGAAGGCCGCGGGGGACAAGGTGACCGGCGTGGAGTTCCCCGAGTCGTCCGACGCGATCAACGACTATCCGATCGTCGAGCTGAAGAACGCGAAGAACGCCGACGCCGCGCGGCAGTTCATCGCCTTCGTGCAGTCCGCCCAGGGCCAGAAGGTCCTGACCGACGCCGGGTTCCTGAAGCCGTGAGGGCCGGCCCCTCCGTCATGGGGAGGGGCTCCCGTACGCCGTCGGCGGCCGGCCGAGGAGTTTCTTGAACGCGGCCGTGTAGGCGGCGGGGTTGTCGTAACCCAGCACGGCCGCGATGCGCGTCACGGGCGTGCGTACGGCGAGAAGGTGCAGGGAGTGCAGGACACAGGCACGCTGCCGCCACTGCGCGAAGCTCAGCCCCGTGCCGTCGCGGAACCGGCGGGCGAGCGTTCTCTCGCTGACGTTCAGGGCGGCGCACCAGCGTGCGGGCGGGTCGTGGATGTCCGGGTTCCCCAGGAACGCCTCGCACAGGCCGCGCAGTCGGGGATCGGAGGGCAGCGGCACGTCCAGGGGCAGCGGGGTGAGGCTCTTGAGCTCGTGCAGGACGAGCGCGGCGAGCGCCGCGTCCCGGCCGTGCTCGGGGTAGCGCGGTTCCATCTCCACGGCCTCCAGGATCAGCGCGCGCAGCAGGGCGGAGACGTCCACGGTCCGGCAGCGGGAGGGGAACCACGGCACCGCGGCCGGTTCGATGTACAGACTGCGGGTGCTGACCTCGGTCATCGTGACCTGATGCCTGGTCATGGGCGGGATCAGCACCGCACGGGCGGTGGGGATCGTCCAGCTGCCGTCCGCCGTCTCGACCCGCATGACGCCGGTGGCCGCGTACAGCACCTGGGCGCGCCGGTGTTCGTGCCAGCCGAGCAGGTGGTCACGGGGGTAGTCGGTGCCGATGGCCAGGACGGCGCGAGCGAGCTCGTCGACCTCCGCGACCGGGATGTTGCGCATGCCGCGAGGGTACGTGGGCCCGTACGCCGTGTCCGCTGCGCGTAGGAAGACGGCCGGTCATCGCTTGGCCGCCACGGTGCCGGATCCCTAACGTCTCACCGTGCTCACCTCGTTCCTCACTCTCCTGTCGTTCGGGTGCCTGACCGGCATCACCACCGTGTTCTTCGGCTTCGGCGGAGGCTTCGTCTCCGTACCCGTCGTCTACGGCGTACTGACCGCCGCGGCCCGCCCGGGACCGGACGCCATGCATGTCGCGGTGGCGACCTCGGCGGCGGTCATGACGGTCAACGCCGTGGCCGCGACACTGGCCCAGTGGCGTGCCGGCCGGCTGCGTCACGCGGACCTCCGGCCGCTGGCGGCGTTCATCACGATCGGCGCCGCCGCCGGATCCCTCGCGTCCACGTTCATCGGTGGTACGGAGCTGCGCGTGCTGTTCGTGGTCTACCTGCTGGTGACGATCACCGACAGCCTGCTGCGGAAGGGCTTCCTCTCCCCGGCGCTGCGGAAGTCCCCCGAGCCCCTGGGCCGGGGCACGACCACCTTCGGCGGCATGGGCATCGGGCTGGTGGCCGCCGCGCTGGGAGTCGGCGGCAGCGTCATGACGGTCCCGCTGCTGCGGCGCAGGGGCCATCCCATGGCCGAGGCCACCGCGATGGCCGGCCCCCTCAGCGTCCCCGTCGCCCTGGCCGGGACCCTCGTCTACGCCCTGACCCCCGCCGCGACCGCCGGCTGGGGCCGGTTCGGTTACGTCGATCTCACCGCGGGCGCGGCCCTGCTCCTCGGGTCGCTGCCCACCATCGCCGCCGTGCGGCGCGCCCCCGGACGCGTCCCGGACCGCGTCCACTCCGTCGCGTACGTCCTGCTGCTCCTGGCGGTCCTGATCGTGATGACGGTCACGGACGCGTGACGCCGACCCCGGCGACACTCCGCCCAGGCCATGACGTGCGTGACCGCCGGCGCCGGCGGAACCAGGTCCAGGACCGCCGCTCTCCGCCGGGGTCCCGGTCACGGACCCCTTCCCCGTGCAGGGTAGTCGGCGTTCACGTGATGGATTCCGGTTGCCGGAGATCGAGTTCAGCTCCTACCGTCGGTTCCATGGCGGATGACGAACTCACGCGCGCGGCACGGCTCCTGGACGCCCAGACGAAGGCCGTGCGGCTCTTCGCGGAGATCGAGGAACGTGGGCTCGTGGCGCCCGGTCAGGGGGAACGGGCGGTCAGCGACCGGATCCGGGACCTGGCGAACGAGCTGTTCGGGACGACCCGGCACTGGCACAAGCGGATCGTCCGTTCGGGCCCGAACACCCTCCTGCCGTACAAGGAGAACCCGCCGGACCGGCTGATCGGCGCGGACGACATCGCGTTCGCCGACCTCGGGCCCATCTTCGAGGAGTACGAGGCCGACTTCGGCCGGACCTTCGTCCTCGGCGACGACCCGGTCAAGCACCGCCTGCGCGACGACCTGCCCCGGGTCTTCGCCGCGGGCCGGCGCTTCTTCGAGGCCGACCCCGACATCACCGGCAAGCGGCTGTACGCCGAGGTCGAACGGCTGGCCACGGAGGCCGGCTGGGAGCTCGGCGGCTGGCACGCGGGCCATCTGGTCGGCGAGTTCCCGCACGAGACGATCGAGGGCGCGCACGTCGAGTCGTACATCGCGCCGGACAACGACACCCCGCTGCGGCGCACCGACAGGACCGGCCGCCGCTGCCACTGGATCCTGGAGATCCATCTCGTCGACCGCGAGCACGGGTTCGGCGGGTTCCACGAGGAGTTGCTGGATCTCGGCTGATCCAGCAGGGCGAGTCGGGAATCGGGCCGATCCGTCACGCCGGGCGCGTCCGATGCGTCACGCCGGGCGTGTCCGCTCCGTCCGTCACGCCCGCCTCGCGCAGGGCCAGCCACACCCGGTCCCGGGTCAGCGGGAGCCGGGTGAAGCGGACGCCGGTCGCGTCGCGCAGGGCGTTGGCGAGGGCGGGGGCGACCGGGTTGAAGGGACTCTCGCTCATCGACTTGGCGCCGAGCGGGCCGATCGCGTCCGCCGTCCGCATGAAGTGGACCTCGGTGCGCGGGACATCGGCGTACTGGGGGAGCCGGTAGCGGCGGAACGCGGCCGTCTCGACCTCGCCCCGTTCGTCGACGCGGACGTCCTCGAAGAGCGTCGCGCCCAGAGCCTGCGCCACGCCTCCCTCGACCTGGCCCCGGCACTGCATCGGGTTCATGACCTGTCCGGCGTCCGCCGCGTGGACGCTGCGCAGGATACGGATCTCACCGGTCCCCGGGTCGACGGCGACACGGAACCACTGAGCGTTGAAGGCGACCGAGCGCGGAGTGCCTCCGAAGTGCCCGTCGGCGCAGACCGGGACCCCGACCGCGCGGGCCGCCTGGTAGAGCTCCTTGAGGGGGAGCCGGCCGGCCGGGTGGAGTACCGCCTCCTCCGCGAGACGGCACGCGGCGCGCGGCACGCGCAACTGGGCCGCGGCGAGGTCGAGGAGCAGATCGGCGAGGGCGCGGGAGGCACGCAGGGTGGCCTTGCCCGCGACCACCACGCCCGTGGAGGCGAAGGCGCCGGTGTCGTGCCCGACGACGTCGGTGTCGGACTGGCGGACGGTGATCCGGTCCACGGTGGTGGCGAGTTCGCCCGCCGCGATCTGACGGTGCACGGTGGTCGTGCCGTTGCCGAACTCCGCGGTGCCGACGGCGAGATCGAAGCCGCCGTCGGGCAGGAGGGAGATCCTGGCGTCGGCGATGTGGCCGCCGGGCGGACCGGTGGCGATCATCGCGAGGGCGGCCCCCTCGCCGACCAGCCAGCCGTCCGGGACGGGCGCGGCCGCCGGGTCCGGCTCCTGTGCCCGGGCGCGGCGGACGATGTCCAGGCACTGGTCGAGTCCGTAGCTGGCGATGTGGAGGTCCTCCTCCTCGCCGTCGGCGGTGACCATCGGCTCTCCCGGCCCGATGACGTTCATCGCCTTGAACGCCAGCGGGTCCAGGCCCAGCCTGCGTGCGAGTTCGTCGAGGGCCGACTCCATGGCGAACATGACCTGGCCGAGCCCGTAGCCGCGGAAGGCGCCGGCCGGGACGGTGTGCGTGTAGACGGAGAAGGCGTCGACCTTCTTGTTCGGGGCGCGGTAGACGGCCATGGACTCGCCGACGCTGTGGAACATGACGGCGGGGCCGTGATTGCCGTACGCGCCCGTGTCGGACACCACCCGCAGCCGTACCGCGGTGAGGGTGCCGTCGCGGCGCGCGCCGATCTTCACGTGGATGGTGAAGGGGTGCCGGGTGGTCGCGCCGTGGAACTGTTCGGCGCGGGTGTACTCCAGCTTCACCGGGCGCCGCAGCCGCAGCACCGCGAGCGCGACGACGTCCTCGACGAGCATCTCCTGCTTGCCCCCGAAGCCCCCGCCGACCCGGGCCGCGACGACCCGCACCTTGTCCTGCGGCAGGTCGTACAGCGCGCACAGGGCACGGCGGGTGAGGAAGGGTGTCTGGGTGCTGGAGCGGACGGTGAGCCTGCCGTCCTCGTCGAGCCAGGCCACGGCGCCGTGCGTCTCCAGGCTGGCGTGCTGGACCCGCTGGGTGCGGTACGTGCCCTCGTACACCTCGTCGGCCTCCGCGAACCCCGCCTCGACGTCGCCGATCTCGCCGTGCGCCTCCCCGACGACGTTGTCGCGCGGACGCGAGATCCGGGCCGTGGTCGCGTCCTTGTCGTGCACGACGGGCGCTCCCGGCTTCATCGCCTCCTCCGGGTCGAGGACGGCCGGCAGCACCTCGTACGTCACCTCGACGCGGCGGCAGCCCTCCTCCGCGGCGGCCTCGCTCTCCGCGACGACGGCGGCGACACGCTGGCCGATGTGGCGGACGGTGTCGTCGAGGACGCGGGTGTCGTCCGGGTCCTCGGTGGGGTGTTCGTGGCGGGCGGTGGAGAAGTGCCGTGCGGGCGCGTCGTGGTGGGTCAGGACGGCGTGAACACCAGGGACCCGCAGGGCGGCCGAGACGTCGACGGCGGTGATGCGGGCGTGGGCGTGCGGGGAGCGCAGCAGCTTCATGTGCAGCAGACCCGGGACGTCGAGGTCGAAGGTGAAGGGGGCGGTGCCCGTCACGATCCGGGGTCCGGCCGGGGCGGGCAGGTTGCGGCCGACGGACTCTCCGGCGGCGGGCGCCTCCACATGGCGGACCCCGCGGACGGCGTCCTCGATGGCCCGGTAACCGGTGCAGCGGCACAGGTTCCCCTTGAACGCCCTTGGCAGGTCGGTGAGTTGATCCTCGTCGAGCGCCGCCGTCGTCATCAGGAACCCGGCCGTGCAGAATCCGCACTGGAAGCCCTGCGCCTCCAGGAACTGCCGTTGCACGGGGTGCAGTTCGCCCTCGGGGGAGGCCAGGCCCTCCACGGTGGTGACGGCGCGGCCGTCCGCGCGGAACGCCGGGTACAGACAGCTGTGCACCGGCTCCCCGTCCACATGGACCGTGCAGGCGCCGCAGTCGCCCGCGTCGCAGCCCTTCTTCACCCCGAACCAGCCGCGCTCCCGCAGATACGTGCGCAGGCACTGTCCCGGGCGGGGCTCCTCCTCGAAGAGGCTGCCGTTGACCTCGACCCTCATCGCGCGGTCCCTCCGAGTTCCCGCCGGATCTCCTCGGCGAACCGGAGCGTCATGTGCCGCCGCCATTCCGGGAGTCCGTGGATGTCGTCGAACCAGGAGCCGTCGGGGACGGCGGAGGCGATGGCCGCGCGCAGGGCGTCCGCCGTCGGCGGCAGCGGGAACCACAGCCGCACCGGTCGTACGGTCGAGGCCGTGACCGTGATCGCCAGCGAGCCGTCGGCGGGATCGAGGGTGCCGACGACCAGGACCGCCGAGCGGCCGAGCCCGTACAGCGAGGCCTGCCGGAACGCGGTGCGGCCGGCGAGTGCCCGGGCGGGCAGGGTGACGGACCGCAGGAGTTCGCCCTCGGCCAGGTCCTTGCGGCCCGCGCCGGTCACGAAGTCGGTGACGCGCACCCGGCGCCGTACACCGTCCTGGGCCAGCAGCAGGCAGTGGCCGTCCAGCGCGGCGGTGAGCGAGATCATGGGCCCGGCCGGGAGGGCGTTGCAGAGATTGCCTCCCACGGTCGCCATGTTCCAGATCTTGAACGAGGCGAGGAAGGCGCGGCAGCACTGCTCGAACAGCGGCGCCGCCTCGGCCGCGAGTTCCTTCGCGAACCGGGACAGCTGGGCGACGGTGCAGGTGGCGGCGATCTCCAGTGAGCCGTCGGCGTGCGGTACCACCGGCGTCCAGCCGGTCCGGCTCAGGTCCACAAGGCGCCGCAGCTGCGGCTGCGGCTCGGAGAAGAGGTACGTGCCGCCACCGAGCCAGGCGTCGCCCGGCCGCCAGGGCGCGGGCACCCGGGCGTCCCGTGTCTCCACCACCGTGTTCAGGTCCATGACCGTCAGTGAAGCAAGGCGACCGGCACCCGGACGACTGGTTCACCACACGGAAACACGGACTTTTCCGGCCCGAACCCTGGAGGATCGACCAACAGGCATATCGGCCCTCTGATCTTGCATTTACCATGCGATGACTCGCATCCACCTGGTGAATGCGGGATGCCGGGCACGCTCCCCCGTGCCCGGCCACCGGACAGGGAGCCAGAGCGCGCATGCACGTCGAACACCTCCTGACGGACGAGACGCTCGGCCTGCGCCTGCTGTGGGCCGAACCCGCCCTGCTGCGGCGGGAGATCCACGGGGTGAGCGTCACCGATCTGGAGGACCCGGCCCGTTTCGTACGGCGGGGCGAGGCGGTGCTGAGCGGGCTGGTGTGGTGGCGGGCCGAGGACGGACCGGAGGCGGCCGACCGGTTCGTCCGGGCGCTCAGGGGAGCGGACGCGGCGGTGCTGCTCGCGGGCGAGGAGACCCACGGGGCGGTGCCCGGCGACCTGGTGGAAGCCTGCGCCCGGCACGGACTGCCGGTGGCCGGGGTCCCCGCGCACATCATGTTCCGCACCATCACGGAGACCGTGTACCTGCGGCAGTGGGGAGAGCTGGCCCGTCAGCACGCCATGCCCGGGCACCTGCGGGGCCGGCTGAACCGGCTGGTCGCGCGGAACGCCGGCCCGCAGCCGCTTCTCGAAGCGCTGTCCGCCCACCTCGGGGACACCGCCGTCCATGTCGTCACCGCGGCGGGACGGACCGTCGCGGCCACGCCCGGCGCCACCCCGCTTCCGGCGCGCGTGGCCGCCGCGCTCCCCGGGGGCGACTCGGGAACGACCGTGCCCGTCACCACCCGGGCCGTCACGCCCTACGAACGGTGGTACCTGCATCTGCCCGACGCCGATGCCGTACCACCGCGCCTGCTGCACGAGATCGCCGATCTGCTGGACCGCTGCCGGCGGGCGCAGGTCCGCGGCCTCGCCGCCGCACCCCGGCCGGCGGACGAACTCGGTGCGCTGCTCGCCCTGCCGGGGGCGGACCCCGAAGCGGTCGAGGCCGCGTCGCGCCGCTGCGGGCTGACGGCCGACGGGCCCCGGCGCGTGCTCGCCGCGGCCACCGGCGCGCGGCGGGACGGCCTCGGCGAACCGGCCGCCGCCGACGCGACCCTCGCGGAGGCCGCTCTCGCCGAGGCGGTCGCCCACGCCGGGCCCGTGCCCGCCGCGGTGGGACGCCTGCCCGACGGCACCGCCTTCGCCGTCCTGCCCGCCGACGCGCACGACGCCGTCGCCGGGGCCTGGCCGTTCGTCGCGGCCTGTGCCCCGGACACACCGCTGCACGGCGGGACCAGCGCGTCCACCGGACCGGCAGACACTCTCGCGACCGCGCTGGCCGAGGCCCGCTACGCCCTGGCCTCGGCCCGGACCGTCACCCCGGACACCTCGTGCCTCACAGACATCGCCGCCCTCACCAGCGTCGGCACCCTGCTGACCGGGATACCCGCCGAGGTGCGCACGGCCTACAGCCACGCCGTCCTTGGTCCCCTGCTCAAGGCGGGCAGCGGTTCCGCCGCCATGCTGCTGCACACCCTGGAGACCTTCCTCGCCCACGACGGCTCCTGGGCCCGGACGGCCGGAGCGCTGCACCTGCACGTCAACACGGTCCACTACCGCGTCCAGCGCATCGAGCACCTCACCGGCCGTGACCTCTCCCGTCTGGCCGACCGCCTCGACCTGTGGGCCGCCCTCGTCTGCCGGGCGCGCCCGGCCGCCTGATCCCACCGCGGGCGGGGCATCCGGCGCGCATGTCTCCGAGAGGGCGCGTGGAAAGGGCCGCGAGCCCCATCGTGCCGTCGTGCGCCCACGCGTCATGTGAAGGCGCCGAGCCGGCGCGCCGCCCCCGGGGGCCCGGGGCCGCGTGTCATGGGCACCACGCCCCGCCGTGTCCCCGCGAGGCCGCACGGGCCACTCCCGCCTCTCCGCGCCCCAGCACGGCCGCAGTCGCGGTTCCGACCGGAAACATTCTCCCGGCCGTGTCACGGCTCGGACCCGGCTCGGCCCCGGCTCGCCTCCGGTGCCGTACAAAGTCCGCTGATAGCTCGTCATACTGGACCGGGCCGGGGCGGGCTCGGGGGCGGGCGGGGACGGGGGCGATCGCGCGAGATGGCGGAAAGCAGGCTGATCCAGGGGCGGTACCGGCTCCTCGATCCGATCGGGCGCGGCGGCATGGGCGAGGTGTGGCGGGCCCGCGACGAATCACTGGGCCGCCATGTGGCCGTCAAGTGCCTCA
Organism: Streptomyces sp. NPDC127038; assembly: GCF_042725875.1. Taxonomy (NCBI): domain Bacteria; kingdom Bacillati; phylum Actinomycetota; class Actinomycetes; order Kitasatosporales; family Streptomycetaceae; genus Streptomyces; species Streptomyces sp. NPDC127038. The sequence goes on from NZ_JBHXDQ010000005.1 coordinate 25,864, forward strand.
AACCGCTCGGCCCCCACCACGACCCGTCCTTCGCCCGTGTCCTGCGCGAGCGGTTCCGCCGCGAGGCCCGGGTCGCCGCCGCCCTCCAGCACCGCGGGGTCACCGTCGTCCACGACTTCGGCGAGGCCGACGGCGTGCTCTACCTGGTCATGGAACTGCTGGAGGGACACAACCTCGGCCAGCTCCTGGAGGAGAACCGGGAGCACCGGCTCCCGGTCGCCGAGGTCCTCGACATAGCCGACCAGGTGACCGCCGCGCTCGCCTACACCCATCAGCAGAGCATCGTGCACCGCGACCTGAAGCCGGCGAACATCATGCGGCTCGCCGACGGCACCGTGAAGATCTGCGACTTCGGCATCGCCCGCCTCGGCCACGACATCGGCTTCACGTCACGGCTCACCGGCACCGGCGTCGCGATGGGCACCCCGCACTACATGTCACCGGAACAGATCGCCGGAGCGGAGGTCGACCAGCGCAGCGACCTCTACTCCTTCGGCTGCGTGCTGTACGAGATCGCCACCGGGGCCCCGCCGTTCGACCTCGGCGACGCCTGGGCCATCCTCGTCGGCCACCGCGACACCGCGCCCGAACCGCCCCGCAGCCACCGCGCCGACCTCCCCGAGTACCTGGAGCGGATCATCCTCGACCTGCTCGCCAAGGAGCCCGAGCAGCGGCCGCGTGACGCCCGCGAACTCGCCCGCCGCATCACCGCGGGGCGCACGGCACCCCTGTACGTGCCGACGGTGGTCGCCCCGCCGCACCCCGCCGCCGCACCCCGGTCCGCGACATCGCGGTTCCCGCCGCGGCCGGAACAGCCGCCGTCCCGCGAACCCCGGCTGCCGTCCTGGACCCAGGGCATGACCACCGGCCACAAGGCCGGCGGCGCCGGATGGCCGGGCACCCCGCCCGACACGTCCGCCGGTCTCACCGGCGCCTGGACCACCCGCCCCTCCACCACCGCGCCGCCCCCCGCGCCCCGCGCCGAACCACCCGCCCCCGCCGCCGAGTCGGCCACCGCGCTGACCGCGCGGCACAACACCGGACTGAACCTCGGACGGCTCGGCCGGTGGACCGAGGCGGGCGAGGTCCACCGCGCGGTCGCCGCCGAACGCGAGCGGCTGCTAGGGCCCGACCACCCGGACACGCTCGCGAGCCGGTACGAGGTCGGCTTCAGCCTGAGCCGCACCGGACGCCCCGCCGAAGCCCTCGGCGAGTACGCGCGCGTCGCCCAGGCCAGGGAACGGGTGCTCGGCGTCGGCCACCCCGACACCCTGGCCGCACGCCAGGAAATGGCCTACGTGCTGGGCCAGTTGGGCCGCCACCTCGAAGCGCACCAGGCCTACACCTCGGTGCTCGCCGCCCGGGAGCGCGCGATGGGGCCCGACCATCCCGACACCCTGCGCTGCCGCCACAACCTCGCCTTCAACCTCAGCAGGCTCGGACGCCTGGAGGACTCGTACCGCATGGCGGCCGACGTCGCCGCCGCCCGCGCCCGGGTGCTCGGCCCGGCCCACCCCGACACCCTGGTCACCCGCTACGAAGTCGCCTACGCGCTCGGTCAGCTGGGCCGCTGGCCCGAGGCCCTGCACACCTACCAGGAGGTGGCCGCGGCCAGGGCGCGGGCGCTGGGTCCCGATCACCCGGACACCCTCGCCGCCCGCTACGAGGTGGGCATCAGCCTCGGCAGGCTCGGCCGCAGCGCCCAGGCGCTGGAGCTGTACCGCTCGCTGGTCGCCGACCGGACCCGGGCACAGGGCGCCACCCATCCCGAGACCCTGCGCGCCCGGCACGGGCTCGGCGTGAACCTCGGACGCCTGGGCCGCTGGGAGGAGGCGCTCGCCGAGTCCCGGGACGTGTGCGCCATCCGCGAGCGCGCCCTCGGGCCCGGCCATCCCGACACCCTGGTCAGCCGCCGCGAGGTCGCGGTCGGCCTCGGCTGGCTCGGCCGCTGGGCCGACGCCCTCACCGAGTACCGGCGGGTCGCGGAGGCCCGCGAGCGGGTGCTGGGCACCGACCACCCCGACACCCTGGCCGCGCGCGGCGACGAGGCGCACTGCCTGGAGCAGCTGGGACACGCCCGGGAGGCGGCCGAGCTGTACCGCAGGGTGGCCGACCTGCGCCGACGGCGAGCTGCCGAAGGCCGCTGACCTGCGAAAACAGCACTTTCCCCGATGGCGGGAGGCGGCCGGGCGAAAAAGTGCGGAGAAATTCCGGCCGTGATGTCGAGAAGCCGTGGCTCGCTCCGTCCCAGAGGTGAACGCGCCCACAATGGGTCGCACCAGCACCGAGGAGAATCACGATGGCCAAGTACCTGCTGCTCAAGCACTACCGGGGAGCCCCGGCCGCGGTCAACGACGTGCCGATGGACCGGTGGACCCCGGAGGAGATCTCCGCGCACATCCAGTACATGAACGACTTCGCGGCCCGGCTGGAGAAGAGCGGCGAGTTCGTCGACGGCCAGGCGCTCGCGCCCGAGGGACAGTGGGTCCGCTACGACGGAGAGGGCCGTCCGCCGGTCACCGACGGGCCGTTCGCCGAGACCAAGGACCTCATCGCCGGCTGGATGGTGATCGACGTCGACAGCCACGAGCGGGCCGTCGAACTGGCCGGGGAACTGTCGGCCGCCCCCGGCGCCGGCGGGAAGCCGATCCACGAGTGGCTGGAGGTGCGCCCGTTCCTCACCGCCTCCCACACCGTCACGGAGTGACCTCGACCATGGACGAGGCCCTGCTCAGGAGCCTCACGCCCGGGGTGCTCGCCGTCCTCGTCCGCCGCGGAGCCGACTTCGCGGCGGCCGAGGACGCCGTCCAGGACGCCCTCGTCGAGGCCCTCCGGGTCTGGCCGCGGGACAAGCCGCGGGACCCCAAGGGCTGGCTGGTCACCGTGGCCTGGCGCCGGTTCCTCGACGCGGCCCGGGCGGACGCGGCCCGCCGCCGGAGGGAGGACCTCGTCGAGGACGAGCCCGAGACGGGACCGGTGACGGGCTTCGACGACACCCTCCAGCTCTACTTCCTGTGCGCCCACCCGGCACTGACACCGTCGTCCGCCGTCGCGCTCACCCTGCGCGCGGTCGGCGGGCTCACCACCCGCCAGATCGCGCGGGCCTACCTGGTCCCCGAGGCGACCATGGCGCAGCGCATCAGCCGGGCCAAGCGCACGGTGTCCGGAGAGCGGCTGGACCGCAACGGCGACGTCTCCACCGTGCTGCGCGTCCTCTACCTCGTCTTCAACGAGGGCTACTCCGGTGACGTCGACCTCGTCGCCGAGGCCGTCCGGCTCACCCGGCAGCTCGCGGCGCAGGTCGACCATCCCGAGGTGGCGGGGCTGCTCGCCCTCATGCTGCTCCACCACGCCAGGCGCGGGGCGCGGACGGCTCCCGACGGCAGCCTGGTGCCGCTGGCCGAGCAGGACCGCGCCCGGTGGGACACCCGTGCGATCGCCGAAGGCGTGGCGATCCTGCAGAGGGCGCTCGCCCGCGACCGGCTGGGCGAGTTCCAGGCCCAGGCCGCCATCGCGGCCCTCCACGCCGACGCGCGCACCGCGGAGGAGACCGACTGGGTGCAGATCGTCGAGTGGTACGACGAACTCGCGCGGCTGACCGGCAGTCCCGTCGTCCGGCTCAACCGCGCGGTGGCCGTGGGCGAGGCCGACGGACCGCGCGCCGGCCTGGCCGCGCTGGCGGCCCTGGACGACTCGCTGCCCCGGTACACCGCGGTGGCCGCGTACCTCCACGAGCGTGACGGCGACCTGGAGCGGGCGGCACGGCTCTACGCCGAGGCCGCGCGGAAGGCACCCGACCTGGCCGAACGCGACCATCTGACCCGTCAGGCCGCGCGCCTGAACACCCGTCTCGGCACCGGGCGCGGACGCTGACGCACCCGGCCCCCACCCTCCGCGCGGGCATCCGGAAGGGGGCCGGGGCCGCGGTCCCCGACGATCGCCGCGCCCGCGGACCCACCCGTACGGACTGCCGCCGCCTGCCGCGCACCCCTGGCCGACGTAGATCATCACGTGCTACGAAGAACCATGCCTGTACACGAGGGATATGACGCCGTGATCGTCGGCGGAGGCCACAACGGACTGGTCGCGGCCGCCTATCTGGCGCGGGCCGGGCGGTCCGTGCTGGTGCTGGAGCGCCTGGGCAACACCGGTGGCGCCGCCGTGTCCACCCGGCCGTTCGCCGGGGTCGACGCGCGGCTCTCGCGCTACTCGTACCTGGTCAGCCTGCTGCCCCGCAAGATCGTCCGGGACCTCGGCCTCGACTTCCGGGTCCGGGGCCGGACCGTCTCCTCGTACACGCCCGTGGAGCGCGGCGGACGGCCCACCGGACTGCTCGTCGGCGGCGGCGAGCGGCGCACCCGCGAGGCGTTCGCGAAGCTCACGGGCTCGGAGCGCGAGTACGAGGCGTGGCAGCGCTTCTACGGGATGACCGGCCGCGTCGCCCAGCGGGTGTTCCCGACGCTCACCGAACCGCTGCCCACCCGCGAGGAGCTGAGGGCGCGCGTCGACGACGAGGACGCCTGGCGGATCCTGTTCGAGGAGCCCGTCGGCGTGGCCGTCGAGGAGAACTTCGCCGACGACCTCGTCCGCGGTGTCGTCCTCACCGACGCGCTCATCGGCACCTTCGCCGACGCCCACGACCCCTCGCTGCGGCAGAACCGCTGCTTCCTCTACCACGTGATCGGCGGCGGCACCGGAGCCTGGGACGTGCCCGTCGGCGGGATGGGCGCCCTCACCGACGCGATCACCGGCGCCGCCCGCGCGGCGGGCGCGGTGATCGAGACCGGCCACGAGGTGCTGCGGATCGACACCGACGGGGAGTCCGCCGAGATCACCTACCGGACCGCCGACGGCGAGGGGGTCGTCGCGGCCCGGCACGTCCTGGTGAACGCCTCCCCGCAGGAGCTCGCGCACCTCACCGGAGACGAGCCGCCGACCCCGGCGGAGGGCGCCCAGCTCAAGGTGAACATGCTGCTCAAGCGGCTGCCGAGGCTCCGCGACACCTCCGTCGACCCGCGCGAGGCGTTCTCCGGGACCTTCCACATCGCCGAGGGCTACGAGCAGTTGGCGGCCGCGCACGCCCAGGCCGCGGCCGGTGAGCTGCCCACGGCGCCGCCCTCCGAGATCTACTGCCACTCGCTCACCGACCCCAGCATCCTGGGCCGGGACCTGGTCGAGCGCGGCTACCAGACCCTCACGCTCTTCGGTCTCCACACGCCCGCCCGGCTCTTCGAGCGGGACAACGACGCCGTGCGCGAGGAACTGCTCAAGTCGACGCTGGCCCAGCTCGACGCGCATCTCGCCGAGCCGATCGCCGACTGCCTGGCCACCGACGCGGACGGGCGGCCCTGCATCGAGGCGAAGACCCCGCTCGACCTGGAGCGTGACCTGCGCCTGCCGGGCGGCAACATCTTCCACCGCGACCTCGCCTTCCCCTACGCCCAGGAGGGGACCGGCCGTTGGGGCGTGGAGACCCGGCACGCCAACGTGATGCTGTGCGGGGCGGGCGCGGTGCGCGGCGGCGGCGTGAGCGGCGTCCCGGGCCACAACGCGGCCAAGGCCGTACTGGAGGCGCCGGCCTGACCGGGGGCGGCCCGAAAGGCCGCCGGTCCCGCCCGTTCCGAGCAGGCTCCACAGATCTGACGGAGTATCAGAAAAGGCCTTCCCTCGTCCCGAGGTCTGCGGCATCCTGCGCCCATGCAGACGGAGCTGAGCAAGGAACTGGGAGTCGAGCACGCCATCTTCGGCTTCACGCCGTTTCCCGCCGTCGCCGCGGCCATCAGCCGCGCGGGCGGGTTCGGCGTGCTCGGCGCGGTCCGCTACACCGCTCCCACCGACCTGGAGCGCGACCTCAACTGGATCGAGGCCAACGTCGGCGGCGTGCCCTACGGCCTGGACGTCGTCATGCCCGCGCAGAAGGTCGAGGGCGTCAGCGAGGCCGACGTCGAGGCGATGATCCCCGAGGGGCACCGCCAGTTCGTCAGGGACACCCTCGCCAAGTACGGCGTCCCCGAACTCGACGAGGGCGAGGCGTCCGGCTGGCGCATCACCGGCTGGATGGAACAGGTCGCCCGCGGCCAGCTCGACGTCGCCTTCGGCTACCCGATCAAACTGCTGGCCAACGCGCTGGGTTCACCGCCCGCCGACGTCGTCCGGCGCGCCCACGAGAAGGGCGTGCTCGTCGCCGCGCTCGCTGGCAGCGCCCGGCACGCGCGCAAGCACGCCGAGGCGGGCATCGACATCGTCGTCGCCCAGGGCTACGAGGCCGGTGGGCACACGGGAGAGATCGCCTCGATGGTGCTCACGCCCGAAGTCGTCGACGCCGTGGGCCCGTTGCCCGTCCTCGCGGCGGGCGGCATCGGCAGCGGACAGCAGGTGGCCGCCGCGCTGAGCCTCGGCGCCCAGGGCGTGTGGCTCGGCTCGGTCTGGCTGACCGTGACCGAGGCCGACATGCACTCCCCGGCCGTCACCCGCAAACTGCTCGCGGCCGGCTCCGGCGACACCGTCCGCTCGCGCGCCCTGACCGGCAAGCCCGCGCGCCAGCTGCGCACCGAGTGGACCGACGCCTGGGACGACCCGGCCGGACCGGGCACGCTCCCCATGCCGCTCCAGGGACTCCTCGTCGCCGACGCCGTCTCCCGCATCCAGAAGTACGAGGTCGAGCCACTGCTCGGCACCCCGGTCGGACAGATCGTCGGCCGGATGACCAGCGAACGCTCCGTCCAGGAGGTCTTCGACGACCTGACCCGGGGCTTCGAGCGCGCCGTCGACCGCATCAACCGCATCGCGGGCAGGGGGGAACAGGCATGACCACCTCACCCAACGGCTTCTGGGCCCAGGCCGCCGCCGACCCCGAACGCGTCGCCCTGGTCACCCCCTCCGGCGAGGAATGGACCGCCGGACGGCTGCACGCGGCGGCCAACGCGCTCGTCCACGGGCTGCGCGCCGCCGGCCTGGAACGCGGCGACTCCTTCGCCGTCGTCCTGCCCAACGGCGTCGAGTTCCTCGTCGCGTACCTCGCCGCCTCGCAGGCCGGTCTCTACCTCGTCCCCGTCAACCACCACCTCGTCGGGCCCGAGATCGCCTGGATCGTCTCCGACTCGGGGGCCAAGGTCCTCATCGCCCACGAACGGTTCGCCGACGCCGCACGGCACGCCGCCGACGAGGCGAAGCTCCCCGCAGAGCGGCGGTACTCCGTCGGAGAGATCGAGGGCTTCCGGCCGTACGCCGAACTCCTCGACGGACAGCCCGGATCCGCGCCCGCCGACCGCACCCTCGGCTGGGTCATGAACTACACCTCGGGCACCACCGGCCGCCCCCGCGGCATCCGGCGCCCGCTGCCCGGCAAGCTCCCCGAGGAGTCGTACCTCGGCGGTTTCCTCGCCATCTTCGGCATCAGGCCCTACGACGACAACGTCCACCTCGTCTGCTCGCCGCTCTACCACACCGCCGTCCTCCAGTTCGCGGGCGCGTCCCTGCACATCGGCCACCGGCTCGTCCTGATGGACAAGTGGACGCCCGAGGACATGCTGCGGGTCATCGACGCGCACCGCTGCACCCACACCCACATGGTGCCGACCCAGTTCCACCGGCTGCTCGCCCTCCCCGAGGACGTGAAGAGCCGCTACGACGTCACCTCCATGCGGCACGCCATCCACGGCGCCGCCCCCTGCCCCGACCATGTGAAGCGGGCCATGATCGCGTGGTGGGGCGAGTGCGTCGAGGAGTACTACGCGGCCAGCGAGGGCGGCGGTGCCTTCGCCACCGCCGAGGACTGGCTGAAGAAGCCCGGCACCGTCGGCAAGGCCTGGCCGATCAGCGAACTGGCCGTCTTCGACGACGACGGCAACCGGCTGCCCCCCGGTGAACTCGGCACCGTCTACATGAAGATGAGCACCGGCGGATTCTCCTACCACAAGGACGAGACCAAGACCCGCAAGAACCGCATCGGCGACTTCTTCACCGTCGGCGACCTCGGCCTGCTCGACGAGGACGGCTATCTCTTCCTCCGCGACCGCAAGATCGACATGATCATCTCCGGCGGGGTCAACATCTACCCGGCCGAGATCGAGGCGGCGCTGCTCTCCCACCCGGCCGTCGCCGACGCGGCCGCCTTCGGCATCCCGCACGACGACTGGGGCGAGGAGGTCAAGGCCGTGGTCGAGGCCGCGCCGGGACACGAGGCCGGACCGGCGCTCGCCGCGGACATCCTCGCCCACTGCGAGCGGCGACTCGCCCGCTACAAGCGGCCCCGGAGCGTCGACTTCATCGCGGCCATGCCCCGCGACCCCAACGGCAAGCTGTACAAGCGCCGGCTCCGCGATCCCTACTGGGAGGGCCGCACCCGGGTGATGTGACACCGGGGCACCCGCCGCGGCGCCCCGCGCTCACTTGACCTCGCCCCGGCGTGGATCGAGGATCACCTGCATGAAGCCTGGACACGGCAGTACGGTCGACGGGGTGCTGCGCCGCAGTGCCCGGCGCACACCGGCGCGGCGCGCCGTCGACTACCGAGAGCGCTCCTGGACGTACGCCGAACTCGACGAGGCCGTCTCCCGCGCGGCGACCGTCCTCCTCGACGAGGGACTGTCCCCCGGGGACCGCGTGGGCGCCTACGGCCACAACTCGGACGCCTATCTGATCGGCTTCCTCGCCTGCGCCCGCGCCGGACTGGTCCACGTGCCGGTCAATCAGAACCTGACCGGCGACGACCTCGCCTACATCGTCGGCCAGTCCGGATGCTCCCTGGTCCTGACCGACCCCGACCTCGCGGACCGGCTCCCCGAGGGCGTACGGACGCTGCCGCTGCGCGACGCCGACGGCTCGTTCCTGCTGCGGCTGGAGACGGCACGCCCGTACGACGGTGAGGAGCCGCGCGCCGAGACGCTCGTGCAGCTCCTCTACACCTCGGGCACCACCGCGCTGCCCAAGGGCGCGATGATGACGCACCGCGCCCTGGTGCACGAGTACCTGAGCGCGATCACCGCCCTCGACCTGAGCGCCGGGGACCTGCCGGTGCACTCGCTGCCGCTCTACCACTCGGCGCAGATGCACGTGTTCCTGCTGCCCTACCTCGCGGTCGGCGCCTCGAACACGATCCTCGACGCGCCGGACGGCGGACAGATCTTCGACCTGATCGAGGCGGGCCGCGCGGACAGCCTCTTCGCCCCGCCGACCGTGTGGATCGGTCTGTCGAACCGGCCCGACTTCGCCGAACGCGACCTGAGCGGGCTGCGCAAGGCGTACTACGGGGCCTCGATCATGCCCGTCCCGGTCCTGGAACGGCTGCGCGAGCGGCTGCCGAAGCTGGCCTTCTACAACTGCTTCGGCCAGAGCGAGATCGGCCCCCTCGCCACCGTCCTCGGACCCGACGAGCACAAGGGCCGGATGGACTCGTGCGGCACCCCGGTCCTGTTCGTGGACGCGCGGGTCGTCGACGAGGACGGCAAGGACGTGCCGGACGGGACACCGGGCGAAGTCGTCTACCGCTCACCGCAGTTGTGCGAGGGCTACTGGGACAAGCCCGAGGAGACGGCCGCGGCGTTCCGCGACGGCTGGTTCCACTCGGGGGACCTCGCCGTGCGCGACGCCCACGGCTACTTCACGGTGGTGGACCGGGTGAAGGACGTCATCAACTCCGGTGGTGTCCTGGTCGCCTCACGGCAGGTCGAGGACGCGCTGTACACGCACGAGGCGGTCGCCGAGGTCGCCGTGGTCGCGCTGCCCGACGAGCGCTGGATCGAGGCCGTCACCGCGGTCGTCGTCCCCCGGGGCGAGGTCGCCGAGGACGAACTGATCGCCCACGCGCGCGAGAAGCTCGCCCACTTCAAGGCGCCCAAGCGGGTCCTGTTCGTGGACGAGCTGCCGCGCAACGCCAGCGGAAAGATCCTCAAGCGAGAGCTCAGGGACCGGTTCGGCCGGGCCCAGGACGGCTCCTAGGGGGCTTGGCGGACAGGGCCGCGGGGGTGTCAGGAGCCCCCGCGGCCCTGCCGGCCGTTCAGGCGCGCCGGCCTCCGGCGGACTGCCGGGCCCGTCCGGCGCGCGGGTATTCGGCGGCGCCGGCGCCTCGGGCGCGCACGGCTTCCGGCGGTCCGCCGGGCGCCTCAGGCGCGCGGACGCAGGTCCACGATCCGCTTCAGCTTGCCCACCGACCGTTCCAGGGACTCCGGTTCGACGATCTCGACCGTCACCGAGACGCCGATCCCGTCCTTGACGCCCGCGGTGATCGCGCGTGCCGCCGCCTCGCGCGCCTCGGGAGTCGCCCCGGACCGGGCCTCGGCCCGCACGGTGAGCGCGTCGAGGCGGCCCTCGCGGGTCAGCCGCAGCTGGAAGTGCGGGGCGACTCCCGGTGTCCGCAGCACGATCTCCTCGATCTGCGTCGGGAACAGATTGACCCCGCGCAGGATCACCATGTCGTCGCTGCGCCCGGTGATCTTCTCCATCCGGCGGAAGACCCGCGCACTGCCGGGCAGCAGCCGGGTCAGGTCCCGCGTCCGGTAACGGATCACGGGCATGGCCTCCTTGGTCAGCGAGGTGAAGACCAGTTCGCCCTCCTCGCCGTCCGGGAGCACCTCGCCGGTGAAGGGGTCGACGACCTCGGGGTAGAAGTGGTCCTCCCAGATGTGCAGACCGTCCTTGGTCTCCACGCACTCCTGGGCGACACCGGGGCCGATGACCTCCGAGAGCCCGTAGATGTCGACCGCGTCGATGGCGAACCGCTCCTCGATCTCGCGGCGCATCTCCTCGGTCCACGGCTCGGCCCCGAACACGCCGACCCGCAAGGAGGTGCCGCGCGGGTCGACGCCCTGGCGCTCGAACTCGTCGAGCAGGGTCAGCATGTACGAGGGGGTCACCATGATGATCTCGGGCTTCAGGTCCTGGATCAGCTGGACCTGACGGGCCGTCATGCCGCCGGACGCGGGGATCACCGTACAGCCGAGGCGTTCGGCCCCGTAGTGGGCGCCGAGTCCTCCCGTGAACAGCCCGTAGCCGTAGGCGATATGGACCTTGTCGCCGGGACGGCCGCCCGCCGCGCGGATCGAACGGGCCACCATGTCGGCCCACATGGACAGGTCGTTCTCCGTGTAGCCGACGACCGTGGGCCGCCCGGTCGTCCCGCTCGACGCGTGCAGGCGCCGGATCCGGTCCTGCGGCACGGCGAACATCCCGTACGGATAGTTCTCGCGCAGGTCCGCCTTCACCGTGAACGGGAACAGGGCCAGGTCGGCGAGCGAGCGGCAGTCCTCGGGGCGCAGCCCGGCCTTGTCGAAGGACTCCCGGTAGAAGGGGACGTTCTCGTAGGCGTGCCGCAGTGACGCGCGCAACCGCTCCAGCTGGAGCGCCCGCAGCTCCTCCGGGTCCAGCCGCTCGCCCGCGTCGAGCAGGCCCTTCGAGTCCGTCGAGCCCGCCATCGCGCCCTCTCCCTCGCCAACCGTGCCATATCGGACGACCGATCATTCGGTCGTTCCTTTCCGGACAGTAATTCAGGTGTGCGCCGTCAGTGCAAGGGGTCGGCGGAGCCTTTTTGCGGGGAGCGGGAGGTGGGGCCGGTCAGCGCACCAGGGCGGGGCGCTTGGCGTCGAACTCCCAGCCCGGCACGAGGTGACGCATGGCGACCGCGTCGTCACGGGCACCCAGTGCCTCCTTCAGGTACAGCTCGTGCGCCGCCAGCAGCCGGTCCATGTCGAGCCGGATACCCAGTCCTGGTGCGTCCGGCACCGCGATCTCGCCGTCGACGATCCGCGGCGGGTCCACCGTGAGCCGCTCCAGGCCCTCCTGCCAGATCCAGTGGGTGTCGAGGGCGTTGTAGGGGCCCGGCGCCGCGGCGCCGCAGTGGGTGACCATGGCGAGCGAGATGTCGAAGTGGTTGTTCGAGTGACAGCCCCAGGTCAGGCCCATCGCGTTGCACAGCTGGGCGACCCGCACCGAGCCCCGCATGGTCCAGAAGTGCGGGTCGGCGAGTGGGATCGACACCGATTGCAGGGCCAGGGCGTGGGTGAGCTGCCGCCAGTCCGTGGCGATCATGTTGGTCGCCGTCGGCAGTCCCGTCGCCCGGCGGAACTCGGCCAGGATCTCCCGCCCCGAGTAGCAGTCCTCGGCGCCGCAGGGGTCCTCGGCGTAGGCGAGCGTGCCGACGAGGGGCCCGCACAGCTCGATCGCCTCGCGGAGCGACCAGGCGCCGTTGGGGTCGAGCGTGACGCGCGCCCCGGGGAAGCGGTCCTTGAGCGCGCTCACGGCCCTGACCTCCTCGGCGCCCTCCAGGACCCCGCCCTTGAGCTTGAAGTCCTTGAACCCGTAGAGCGCGTGCGCGGCCTCGGCCTGCCGGACGATCGCCTCGGGCGTGAGCGCCTCCTCGTGCCGCAGTCGGTACCAGTCCACGTCCGAGCCGCTCTCGCGGACGTACGGCAGATCCGTGCGGTCCGGGTCGCCGACGAAGAAGAGATAGCCGAGCACCCGCACCCGGTCGCGCTGCTGTCCGTCCCCGAGGAGGGCCGCGACCGGTACCCCGAGGTGCTGGCCGAGCAGGTCGAGCAGGGCGGACTCGACGGCGGTGACGGCGTGGACGGTCGTCCGCAGGTCGAAGGTCTGGGCGCCGCGGCCCCCCGCGTCCCGGTCGCCGAACCGCTCCCCGATCTCGCGCAGAACGCGCTGGTAGTCGCCCACCGCGGTCCCGAGCACCAGGGGCCCGGCGTCGCGGAGCGTCCGGGTGATCTTCTCGCCTCCCGGCACCTCGCCGAGCCCGGTCCGCCCCTCGGAGTCCTTGAGGACCACGATGTTGCGGGTGAAGTACGGACCGTGGGCGCCCGACAGGTTCAGCTCCATGCAGTCCCGTCCGGCGACGGGGTAGACGGAGAACTCGGTGATCGTCGGCTGCTGACGCTGCATCACAATCCTTGGGTACGGGGGAGGGGCGAGAGGCGATGGGCGACGGGCCGGCGTTCCGGGGCGGCGGTGCCGGGGCGGAGCCGGTCCGCCCCGGGGCCGGGCGGGCCCGCGGGCTTCAGGCGGGCCGGCGCACGGCGCCGACGAGGGCCAGCCCGGTGTCGAGGATCCGCTCCAGGGCGGCCAGGTCGGCGGGTCCGGGGTCGGTGAGCGGGGCCCGGACCGGGCCGACCGGAAGCCCTCGCAGCCGGGCCGCGGCCTTGACCAGGGACACGGCGTAGCCGGGGACCCGGTCGCGCAGCTCGACGAGCGGGACGTAGAAGTCGCGCAGCAGCTTGTTCACGGTCGCCTCGTCGCCGCTGCGCAGGGCGGTGAAGAACGCGCCGGCGATCTCGGGGGCGAAGGCGTGCACGGCCGACGAGTACGCCGGGACGCCGACGGTGGCGTACGCGCGGGCCTGGATCTCGGCGGTGGCGGCCCCGTTGAAGAACAGGAAGCCGTCGGGCGCGGCGAGGGTGAGGCGCTGGAGCCGGTCGAGGTCGCTGTGGCCGTCCTTGAGCCCGACGACACCCGGGATCGCGGCGACGGCCCGCAGTCCCTCGGGGGTGAAGGCGACCGGGCCGCGCTGGTAGGCGATGAGCGGCAGCCGGGTACCGGCGGCGATCCGGCGCAGCTGCTCGACCAGGCCGGACTCGGGGGCCTCGACGAGATAGTGGGGCAGCACGAGGAGGGCGTCCGCGCCCGCCTCCTCCGCGATCCGCGCGAACCGCAGGGCCTGCGCCCAGCCGTAGCCGGTGCCCGCGACCACCGGCATGCGCCCGTCCGCGACCTCGACCGTCGCGGTGACCACGGCCCGGTACTCGTCCTCGTCCAGCGCGCTGAACTCGCCGGTCCCGCAGGCGGGGAACACCGCGCCGGGGGCCGTGGCCAGCCGGCCGTCCAGGTACGACCGGTAGGCCTCCGGGTCGAGGCGGCCGTCCTGCGTGAAGCTCGTGAGCGGGAAGGACAGGACCCCGCTCGCCATGCCGTCCCGCAGTCGCTGGACCACGCCGCCCGGATCCGAGCTGAACCCTGCCATGAGTCTCATCCCTGTATGCAGAAGCTGTTTATGTATGCGAACTCAGGTTAGATTCGTGAACCCGCGAGGTCAATGGGCGACGCGCCGTCGATCCGGGGCCGGGCGGGGGTGGGGCGGGTGCCTGGCGAGCGGGTGCCGCGGGTGTCCGGATAGCACGACGGGCCCGCGGCCGGGGAGGCCGCGGGCCCGTCGTGTCCGTTCGTGCGCCCGCCGCTCGGGGCGGGATCCTTGCGGTACTCCGTCCGCGACCGGGTCGACGCGGGTGGCGCCTACCGGTCCGCCCCCGCCGCCACCTCCCGCGCCCACCGGTAGTCGGCCTTGCCGCTCGGCGACCGCTGGATGGATTCGGCGATCACCAGCTGGCGCGGGACCTTGTATCCGGCCAGCCGGGAACGGCAGTGGGTCTGGATGTCGTCGAGGGACGGCCGCGGCGCGCCCTCGCGGAGCTGGACGACGGCCGCCACGTGGTTGCCCCACCTCGGGTCGGGCACTCCGGCGACCAGGGCGTCGTACACGTCCGGATGGGACTTCAGGGCCTGTTCGACCTCCTCCGGATAGACCTTCTCGCCGCCGGTGTTGATGCACTGCGAGCCGCGGCCGAGCACCACGACGACGCCGTCCTCGTCGACCGTGGCCATGTCGCCGAGGAGCACCCAGCGCTCGTCGCCCTTGCGGAAGAAGGTCTCGGCGGTCTTCTCCGGGTCGTTGTAGTAGCCCAGCGGCACATGGCCGCGCTGCGCCACCCGGCCCGGCTCGCCCACCGCGACCGGTTCGTACGTCACCGGATCCACCACCTGCGTACGGGCGTTGACGCGGATCCTGAAGCCGCGTTCGGGGCCGGAGTCGGCCGTCGCGGTCCCGTTGAAGCCGGACTCCGAGGAGCCGAAGTTGTTGAGCAGCATCACGTTCGGGACGAGCTCCTGGAACTGCTCGCGCACCGTGTCCGACATGATCGCGCCGGACGAGGACACACTGAACAGGGCCGAGCAGTCCGTGCCCTTGAGCGGGCCGGACAGGGCGTCGATCAGGGGACGCAGCATCGCGTCGCCGACCAGCGACACACTGGTCACCCTCTCCTTCTCGATCGTCCGCAGCACCTCCTCCGGCACGAACTTGCGGTGGAGCGCCACGCGTTGGCCGAAATTGAAGGCGATGAAGGCGGTGAGCGTCGACGTGCCGTGCATCAGTGGGGGAGTGGGGAAGAAGGTGATCCCCGCGCCTCCCGCGGCGACGCGCTCCGCGAGCTCCTGCGGCTCGGTGACCGGATCGCCGGTCGGGGCGCCGCCGCCGAGACCGGCGAAGAAGAGGTCCTCCTGCCGCCACATGACGCCCTTGGGCATCCCGGTCGTGCCGCCGGTGTAGATGATGAACTGGTCGTCCGCGCTGCGCGGAGCGAACCCGCGCAGGGGCGAACCGGCGGCCTCGGCCTCGCCGAAGTCCACGGCGTCCACCGGGTCCGCCCCCGGTGCGCCGGCGCCCACCCGCACGAGGTGCCGCAGCCGCGGCGCGCGGGGCCGCGCCGAAGCCACCCGCTCGCCGAACTCCGAGTCGAAGACCAGTGCCACCAGGTCGGCGTCCTGATAGAGGTAGGCCAACTCGTCTTCCACGTAACGGTAGTTGACGTTGACGGGCACGATCCGCGCCTTCAGGCAGGCCAGCACGGTCTGGAGGTACTCGACCCCGTTGTACAGATGGAGCCCGAGGTGCTCGCCGGGCCGGATCCCGCTGTCGATCAGATGGTGCGCGACCCGGTTCGCGGCCGCGTCCAGCTCCGCGTACGTCAGCCGGCGCTCCGCGCCCGTACCCGGGTGGTCGATGTACACGAGGGCCTCGCGGTCCGGGACCACGTCGACGACCGACTCGAACAGGTCGGCAAGGTTGTACTCCACCGTTCCTCCTGACCGTGCTCGTCCGTGGCCGCGTGTCCCCGGAGCGTGCCCGCCCCGGACCCGACGGTCATCAGAGCAAAGCCCGCCCCAAGTGTGAAGGGCCCCGGCAGAAGAAATCTGACTGTCTGTCAGAAAACCCTTGTACTGGCTCGACGCCTCCTGCAACCTGTTCTCGCATCCGAGACGGGAGGACGCCCATGGGTGGGACCGAACACCTCACCGTGCAACGCGAAGGCGCCACACTGGTGCTCACGCTCAACAGGCCCGAAGCCAGGAACGCGCTCTCGCTGCCGATGCTGGTCGGTCTGTACGACGGCTGGGTCGAGGCCGACGAGGACGACACGGTCCGCTCGATCGTGCTCACCGGCGCCGGCGGCGCGTTCTGCGCCGGGATGGACCTCAAGGCGCTGGCGGGCCGGGGCATGGAGGGCGAGCAGTACCGGGACCGGCTCAAGGCCGACCCCGATCTGCACTGGAAGGCCATGCTGCGCCACCACCGCCCGCGCAAGCCGGTGATCGCCGCCGTCGAGGGGTACTGCGTCGCGGGCGGCACCGAGATCCTCCAGGGCACCGACATCCGGGTCGCGGGGGCCTCCGCGACCTTCGGGCTCTTCGAGGTCAGGCGCGGGCTCTTCCCGATCGGCGGCTCGACGGTGCGGCTCCAGCGCCAGATCCCGCGCACCCACGCCCTCGAAATGCTGCTCACGGGACGCCCGTACACCGCCCAGGAGGCCGCCGCCATCGGGCTGATCGGGCATGTGGTGCCCGACGGCACGGCGCTCGACCGGGCCCTCGCGGTCGCGGAGCAGATCAACGCCTGCGGTCCGCTCGCCGTCGAGGCGGTCAAGGCGTCCGTGTACGAGACCGCCGAACTCACCGAGACCGACGGGCTCGCCGCCGAACTGCGGCGCGGCTGGCCGGTGTTCGACACCGCCGACGCCAAGGAGGGCTCCCGGGCCTTCGCCGAGAAGCGCCCGCCCGTCTACCGGCGCGCCTGACCGCAAGCCCGGTCCCGGACGCGCTCTGTCCGCCCCGCGGACACGGCACGTCCGGCCGTTGGAAGGAGAGATCCGGGATGCCCGAAGTCCTCAAAGCCCCCCTCGTCGTCGAGTTCCCCTTCACCCGCTCGCTCGGACCCGTGCAGAGCGCTTTCCTCACGGGCCTGCGCGAACGGGTCGTCCTCGGCGTACGGACCGCCGACGGACGCACCCTCGTCCCGCCCGTCGAGTACGACCCGGTCACCGCCGAGGAACTGTCCGACCTCGTCGAGGTCGCCCCCACCGGCACCGTCACCACCTGGGCCTGGAACCACGAACCCCGCCGCGGCCAGCCCCTCGCCACCCCCTTCGCCTGGGTGCTGGTCAGGCTCGACGGCGCCGACACCGGCCTGCTGCACGCCCTCGACGCACCCGGACCCGACGCCGTCCGCACCGGCATGCGCGTCCGCGTCCGCTGGGCCGCCGAGCGCTCCGGCGCCATCACCGACATCGCCTGCTTCGAGCCGTACGACGGCCCCGCCGCCGAACCCGCGGGCCACGACGGCCGGTTCGAGGACGCGGTGACCGGGATCGTCGCCCCCGCACGGCTCGACTACGTCTACTCGCCCGGCCGCGCCCAGGCCGCCTACATCGCGGGCCTCGCCGAACGCCGGACCGTCGGCGAACGCTGCCCCTCCTGCCACAAGGTCTACGTCCCGCCCAAGGGCGCCTGCCCCACCTGCGGGGTGGCCACCTCGGAACAGGTCGAGGTCGGCCCCCGCGGCACCGTCACCACGTACTGCATCGTCAACATCAAGGCCAAGAACCTCGACATCGAAGTCCCGTACGTCTACGCGCACATCGCCCTCGACGGCGCCGGGCTCGCGCTGCACGGACGGATCGGAGGCATCCCCTACGACGAGGTCCGCATGGGCCTGCGCGTGGAGCCCGTGTGGACCGAGGGCGGCCGCCATCCCGACCACTACCGGCCCACCGGAGAACCGGACGCGGACTACGAGACGTACAAGGAGATGCTGTAGATGGAGCCCATCAGGGACATCGCCGTCGTCGCCTTCGCGCAGAGCGACCACCGGCGCACCTCCGACGAGCTCTCCGAGGTGGAGATGCTCCTCCCCGTCCTGCACGAGGTCCTCGGCAGGACCGGACTGCGGGCCGGTGACATCGGCTTCACCTGCTCCGGCTCCAGCGACTACCTCGCCGGCCGTGCCTTCTCCTTCACCATGGCCCTCGACGGCGTCGGCGCCTGGCCCCCGATCTCCGAGTCGCACGTCGAGATGGACGGCGCCTGGGCGCTCTACGAGGCCTGGACCAAACTGCTGACCGGCGACGCGGACACCGCGCTCGTCTACTCCTACGGCAAGTCCTCGCCCGGCTCCGTCCGTGACGTCCTGACCCGGCAGCTCGACCCGTACTACCTGGCCCCGCTGTGGCCCGACTCGGTCGCCCTCGCGGCCCTCCAGGCGCAGGCGCTCATCGACGCGGGCGAGACCGACGAGCGGGAACTCGCCGCCGTCGCCACCCGCAGCCGCGCCTCCGCCACCGCCAACTCCCACGCCCAGCTCCGCGGTTCGGTGCCCCAGGGCGACTACCTCGTACGACCGCTGCGCACCGGCGACTGCCCGCCCGTCGGCGACGGCGCCGCCGCCGTGATCCTCGCCGCCGGGGACCGGGCCCGCGACCTGTGCGAACGCCCCGCCTGGATCCGGGGCATCGACCACCGCATCGAGGCCCACTCCCTCGGCGTGCGCGACCTGACCGACTCGCCGTCCGCCCGGCTGGCCGCCGAACGCGCCGGCGCCTTCGAACGACCGGTCGACACCGCCGAGTTGCACGCGCCCTTCAGCTCCCAGGAAGTCGTCCTGCGCAAAGCGCTGCGGCTCGACGACAGCGTGCGCGTCAACCCCTCGGGAGGCGCCCTCGCCGCCAACCCGATCATGGCGGCGGGACTCGTCCGCATCGGCGAGGCCGCCGCGCGCATCCACCGCGGGGAGTCCGACCGGGCGCTCGCCCACGCCACCTCCGGCCCCTGCCTCCAGCAGAACCTGGTCGCCGTACTCGAAGGGGACACCCGATGAGCAAGGAGCCCGTGGCCGTCGTAGGCATCGGCCAGACCAAGCACGTGGCGGCACGCAGGGACGTGTCCATCGCCGGACTCGTCCGCGAGGCGGCCCGGCGCGCCCTGGCGGACGCCGAGTTGACCTGGGCCGACATCGACGCCGTCGTCATCGGCAAGGCGCCCGACTTCTTCGAGGGCGTCATGATGCCCGAGCTCTACCTGGCCGACGCCCTCGGCGCGGCCGGAAAACCGATGCTCCGGGTGCACACGGCGGGCTCCGTCGGCGGATCCACCGCCCTCGTCGCCGCCAACCTCGTCGCCGGCCGCGTCCACGGCACGGTCCTCACCCTCGCCTACGAAAAACAGTCCGAATCCAACGCCATGTGGGGCCTGTCGCTGCCCATCCCGTTCCAGCAGCCGCTGCTCGCCGGCGCCGGCGGATTCTTCGCCCCGCACGTCCGCGCCTACATGCGGCGCACCGGCGCGCCCGACACCGTCGGCTCCCTCGTCGCCTACAAGGACCGCCGCAACGCCCTGAAGAACCCCTACGCCCACCTCCACGAGCACGACATCACCCTGGAGAAGGTCCAGGCCTCGCCCATGCTCTGGGACCCGATCCGCTACTCCGAGACCTGCCCCTCCTCCGACGGCGCCTGCGCGATGATCCTCACCGACCGCCCGGGAGCCGCCCGTTCACCGCGCCCGCCCGCCTGGATGCACGGCGGCGCGATGCGCAGCGAACCGACCCTCTTCGCCGGCAAGGACTTCGTCTCCCCGCAGGCCGGCAAGGACTGCGCGGCCGACGTCTACCGCCAGGCCGGGATCGCCGACCCCCGCCGCGACATCGACGCCGTCGAGATGTACGTCCCGTTCTCCTGGTACGAGCCCATGTGGCTGGAGAACCTCGGCTTCGCCGACGAGGGCGAGGGCTGGAAGCTCACCGAGTCGGGCGTGACCGAACTGGAGGGCGACCTGCCCGTCAACATGTCGGGCGGGGTCCTCTCCACCAATCCGATCGGCGCCTCCGGCATGATCCGCTTCGCCGAAGCGGCCCTCCAGGTACGCGGCCAGGCCGGAGAACACCAGGTCGACGGGGCCCGCAGGGTCCTCGGCCACGCCTACGGGGGCGGGTCCCAGTTCTTCTCGATGTGGCTCGTCGGCGCCACACCGCCCACCTCCTGAAACCGTCCCCCTCACGTGGCCTGTGCGCGGCACGGACCGATCGCTAGGCTGGCCGCGGACGACGAACCGGGAGGAGCACGGACGTGGCCGAGAGCACCATCGAGCAGCACCCGCTCGCGGGCTGGGACAAGCCGGAGCTGGACCTCAGCAACGCCGACTGGCAGTCCAGCAGCCGGGGACGCGGAGATGTCGAGATCGCCTTTGTCGAGGGCTTCATCGCGATGCGCAACAGCGGCCGCCCCCAGAGCGCTTCCCTCATCTTCACGCCCGCGGAGTGGGGAGCCTTCGTATCGGGGGCCCGCGAAGGGGAGTTCGACCTGACCTGAACCGACGACCGCCGGGTCCGCCCCGCCCCCCAGCCTCTGGCGGGGCGGCGGCCCGGGTACCCGCGCCCGGAAGGCCGCCCGCCGCCCGGCCCTCCCGCGGCCCGCCGCCGCGCAGGAGGTTCCCACCAGGAGCGCGCGAACGGGCTGCCCCGTGGCTGATCGGGGCGTACGCTGAGGTGCCTGAAGGTCACGGTGCGCATCCGCCTCCCCGCGCGGACGCGCGATCGTGGCAGGGGGTGATCATGGGGCAACGCAGCCTTCGCAGCCGTCGGACGCTCTTCGAGCGCGAGAGTGAACTCTCCGCCGCCGACGAGGCGTTGAGCGACCTGGTCGGCCTGCGCCGGGAACCCGGCGAGCCGCCGGGACGCCCCCGCGGCGCGCTCCTCGCCTTCGCCGGACGCGCCGGCATCGGCAAGACCACCCTCCTCGGCGAGGTCCGCCGCCGCTCCGCCGCCAAGGGCTGCACCGTACTGAGCGCCCGCGGCGGCGAACAGGAGCAACGCGTCGCCTTCCACGTCGCCCGCCAGCTCCTGCAACCGCAGCTCGCCGGCTACTCCGAGGCCGAACTCCGCTCCTCCCTGGGCAGTTGGTACGCCATCGTCGGCCCCGCGCTCGGCCTGTGCGCGCCCTCCGAAGGCGCCCCGCCCGACCAGCAGGGCCTGCGCGCCGGACTCGACTGGGTGCTCACCCACCTCGCCGTGCAGCGCGCCCCCATGGTGCTCCTCCTGGACGACGCCCACTGGGCCGACGCCGAATCCCTCAGCTGGCTCGCCGCGTTCGCGCCCCGCGCCGAACAGCTCCCGCTGCTGCTCGTCGTCGCCTACCGCCCCGACGAACTGCCCGAGCACGCCGAGGCGTTCAGAGGACTTCCCGGCCGCGCCGGACAGCGCCCCATCGGCCTCGAACCGCTCAGCGCCGCCGCCGTCGCCCGGCTCGTCAGGGAGGACCTCGGCACCCAGGCCGACGACGCCTTCTGCCGCGAGTGCTGGGCGGTCACCGCCGGCAACCCCTTCGAGGCCGTCGAACTGACCGCCAAGGTCCTCGACCGCGGCCTCACCCCGACCGAGGACGGAGCACACCTCCTGCGCGACCTCGCCGCCGCCGTCAAGGGCAGCGGTATCGTCGCCCGCCTCGAACGCCTCGGCACCGCGACCGTCCGCTTCGCCTGGGCGTGCGCCGTGCTCGGCACCGAGATCCGCCCCGCCCTGGCCGCCGCCGTCGCCGGCCTCGGCTCCGAGGAAGCCGCCGACGCGGCCGACGCCCTGCGCACCGCCCGCATCCTGACCGGCGCCGACCCCCTCGAATTCGTCCACCCCCTGATCGCCACCGCCGTCTACCGCGACATCCCCGGCGGCGTCCGCGTCGCCCTGCACGGCCAGGCCGCCTGGTGCGTGATCGACGAAGGCCTCGGCCCGGCCGCCGCCGCCCGCCACCTCATGGAGACCCACCCGGACGGCGACACCTGGATCGTCCAGCAGCTGCGCGCCGCCGCCCGCGAGACCCAGCGCGCCGGAGCCCCCGACGCCGCCCGCAGCTACCTCGCCCGTGCCCTGCGCGAACCGCCGCCCTTCCAGGACCGCGCCGCCGTCCTGTACGAACTGGGCTGCGCGTCCCTGCTCACCGAGCCGACGAACACCGTCAACCACCTGCGCGCCGCCCTGGAAGAACCGATCACCGACCCCGAGCTGCGCCACAACATCGTCTACCGCCTGTCCCAGGTGCTCGCGCACAGCGACCGCCTCGCCGAGGCCTCCGAGACCCTCGCCCGCGAGATCCCGGTCACCGGCGACGCCCGGGTACGGCTGCGCATGCAGTCCGAGCAGTTCATGTGGGACGCCTTCCGCGCCGACGAACCCGACTCGCCCGCCCGCTCCCGCCGCCTCGCCCGCCTCGCCGACCGGCTCACCGGACACGACCTCACCGAGCGCTACGTCATCGGACTGCGCGCCTGGGACGCCACCCTGCGCGGTGAACCCGCCGCCGTCGCCCTCCACCACGCCGAGCGCGCCCTGGCCGGCGGCCTCGGCTGGGCCGAGGCCGACCGCGGCTTCGAGGTCCCCGTCCTCGTCGCCATGACCTTCATGTACGCCGACCGGCCGGGCCGCACCGAGGAACTGTTCGCCACCGGGATCGCCGACTTCGAATCCCAGGGCTGGCACGGCGCCCACCTCTCCTTCGGCTACACGATCCTCGGATACGTGCGCTTCCGCCGCGGCCGCCTCGCCGAGGCCGAGGACTTCGTCCGCGCGGGCCTCAGGCTCGCCGAACGCGTCGGACCCGGCACCCCCGTCCACTGGTACGCGGTCGGCACCCTCATCCAGGTCCTGCTCGCCCGCGGCCAGGTCGAGGAGGCCGCGCGCACCGGCGAGGCCTACGCCTTCCACGCGCCCTTCTCCGCGGCCGTCACCTTCCCCGACGCCCAGACCGTCTACGGCGAACTCCTGCTCGCCCGCGGACTCACCGAGGAGGCCGCCGCCGAGCTCGCGTCCGCCGGCCGCCGCCTCGACCGGCGCGGCATGCGCAACCCCGCCTGGTGCCCCTGGCAGCTCCACCTCGCCCGCGCCCAGAGCCACGACGCCCCCGAACGCGCGATCGCCACCGCACACGACGCGGTCGCCCGCGCCCGCCAGTACGGCGCCCCCTCCACCATCGGCCAGGCCCTGCGCGTCGCCGCCGAGGTCTCGCCAGCACCGGACCGCGTCCCGCTCCTCGAGGAGTCCGTCGGCCATCTGGAACGCTCCCCGGCCGCCTACGAACTGGCCTGCTCCCTGGTCGCCCTGGGCACCGAACTGCGCCGCTCCGGACGCCCCAGGGAAGCCGCCGAACACCTGTACCGCGGGCTGGACGCGGCGGTCCAGTGCGGTGCCGACGGACTGATCGAGGAGGCCCGCGAGGGGCTGGCCTCGGCCGGACTGCGGCCGCGCCGCCTGCACAGCACCGAGACGGACACGCTCACGGCCCGTGAGCGCACCGCCGCGGCGCTCACCGTCCGGGACCGGACCCCGGCCCAGATCGCCCAGGAACTGCACATCGACGAGCACACCGTCGCCCGGCTCCTGTCGGCGGTCTACCGCAAGGTCGGCACCGACCGCAGAGGGCTCGAAGCGGCCCTGGGGGACCAGGCCATCTCCTGACACCCGCGGGCCCGCCCGCACCGCGCCCGGGAGGCCCGCGCACCCGGCGCCGGCGGGCCCCGCTGCGCCCCGCTCCCGTGGGGCCCGCTACGCGCCCGTGCACGTACCATTGCGGCATGTCCTTCCTCCGCCGCCGCAGCGCCACGCCCGCCGGGCCCGACTTCGATGTTCTGGCCATGGACCCGGGCGACTGGCCCGGCAATCTCGGCGCGGGCCTGCTGCCCGCCCCCGACGGCAGCTGCCAGGGCGTCTTCCTGCGCTACGACCTGTTCGGCGGCCGCGGCCCCGCGATGATCATCGGCAATCTGCCCGAGGGTTCCCAGGCCCGGGACGTCGCCGAGGACGAGGTCCCATTCGAGGTGGCGCAGCTGCTCATCGCGCTGGAGAACCACGAGGAGGTGACCGTCACCGGCACCGAGGACATGCCGGTGATGCAGGGCGACAACCTCCTGATCGTGCGCAGGCTCAAGCTCTCCGAGACGCGCATCTCCTGCGTCCAGTTCGACCGCAGCGACAACGTCCTGGTGACCATCGCCGCCTGGGACCGTCCGATCACGGACGACCTCTACGCACTGCTGAAGCCCCTCCCGGCGGAGCTCTTCCAGCAGGGCTGAGCCTCGACTCCCCACCCGGCGTCACAGTTTGAGCGTGAACCAGGTGGTCTTGCCCGCGTCGGTGGGACGTACGCCCCAGTTGTCGGCCAGGGCGCGGACCAGGATCAGTCCGCGTCCCGACTCCTCGTCCTCGGCCGCCGTCCTGGGCTGCGGCAGATGCGGGCTGCGGTCGCTGATCTCCACGGTCAGATCGGTCGCGGTACGGCACAGATGCAGGCTGATCGGCCCCTGGGCGTGCTGCACGGCGTTGGTGAGGACCTCCGACAGCAGCAGCCGGGCGTCGTCGGCGGAGCGTACGCAGTCCCAGGCGGTCAGCGCCTTGCTCAGGAAGGCGCGGCCCTCGGGCACCGACTCCGGCACCGCCGGCAGATCGGTGTTGACGGTCGCCAGCGGCCCGTCGGGGAGCCGGATGAGCAGCAGTGTGACGTCGTCGTTGTGGCCGTCGCAGTCCGGCAGCAGGGTGGACAGCACATGGTCGGAGGCCTGCTCCAGATCGGGCGCGACGGTGAACAGGTCCCCGAGGGTCGAGGTGAGCTCGCCGAGCTGGTCCTCGATGTCACTGCCGGGAGTCTCGATGAGACCGTCGGTGTACAGGACGAGCGTCGCCCCCGGCGGGATCACCGAACTCGCCTGCTCGTAGAGGATGCCGCCGACACCGAGGGGCGCGTTCACCGGCGCGGGCAGTGGACGCGCGCCCGCTCCCGGCGTGGCCACCAGGGTCGGCAGATGCCCGGCCGAGCAGACCGTCACCTCGCCCGCGTCCGCGGAGATGACCAGATAGCAGCAGGTCACGAGCTGGTCGGGCACGTCCAGATCCCCGACCACCGCCTCCAGGGCCTGCATCAACTGCCGTGGCTGCATACCGGTCTTGGCGAGCGCGTGCGCCGCCGACCGCAGCTGCCCCATCACGGCGGCCGCGTCCAGACCCCGGCCCATCACGTCGCCGATCAGCACCCCGACCCGGCCGGCCCCCAGCGGGATCAGATCGAACCAGTCGCCGCCGACGCCCGCTCCCTGCGTGGCGGGCCGGTAGCGGCTCGCGGTGGTCAGACCCGGGATGGCGGGCGGGGTGCCCATGAGGCTGCGCTGCAGCGTGAGCGCGATGTGCCGCTGCTGCTCGTACAGGAACGTGAGCTCGGCCTCGGCCCGCTTGCGGTCACTGATGTCCCGGACGATCGCGCACGCGCCGACCACCGTGCCGTCCGGATCACGCGTCGGCCACAGCGTGATGTCCACGTCCAGCAGCGCGCCGGAGCGGGTCAGCCGCAGCGTCTCGAAATGCTCCACCTTCTCACCGCTGCGCAGCCGGTCGAGGAGCGCGTCGATCTCGCCGCGCCGTTCCGTGGTCGCGAGCAGGGACACGTGCCTGCCCATCACCTCGCTCCGCGAGTAGCCGTACAGCCGCTGCGCCGCCGCGTTCCAGTAAGTGATGTGACCGTCCAGGGTCTTGGCGAGGATCGCGTCCTGCGAGGACTCGACGAGTCCGGCCAGTTCGTTGATCCGGGCCTCGGCGCGCCGGCGCTCGCTCACGTCGCGGACGGCGGCGGAGACCAGGAGCCCGTCGCTCGTCTCCAGCGGGCTGAGGCTGATCTCGACGGGGAACTCGGTGCCGTCCTTGCGCAGTCCGTGCAGTTCGAGTCCGGCGCCCATCGGACGGACCTGGCGGTTGTCGGAGTAGCCCCTGCGGTGAAGGTGGTGGTGGGTCCGGAAGCGGCCGGGCACGAGGAGTTCCACGGGGTGACCGAGGAGTTCCTCGCGCCGGTAGCCGAAGAGGGCCTCGGTCTGGGCGTTGACGAGTCTGATGGTGCCGGTGTCGTCCACGATGACCATGGCGTCGGGCGCGGCCTCCAGCAGGCCACGAAACCTTTCCTCTGCGGCCTTGCGGTCGCTCACGTCGCGGACGGCCGCGGAGACGAGGAGCCCGTCGGTGGTCTCCAGCGGGCTGAGGCTGATCTCGACGGGGAACTCGGTGCCGTCCTTGCGCAGCCCGTGCAGTTCGAGTTCCGCGCCCATCGGACGGACCTGGCGGTTGTCGGCGTAACCGGCGCGGTGGAAGGTGTGGTGGGCCCGGAAGCGGCCCGGGACGAGGATCTCCACCGGGCGGCCCAGCAACTCCTCACGGGTGTACCCGAAGAGGGCCTCGGTCTGGGCGTTGACGAGTCTGATGGTGCCCGTGTCGTCCACGATGACCATGGCGTCGGGCGCGGCCTCCAGCAGACCACGAAACCTTTCCTCGGCCCCCGCCGGGGCATCGTTGCGCGGTTCGCCGCCGCACTCGCATCGCCGGGGGGCCGCCGCACCGGCCGACCGCGTTGAAGTCTCGTTGACGAAGTTGCCCATGCCTGCCCCAGGGTGTGCCGTGTTCCATGAACGGCCCATCAGAGCGTACGGAGAGCAGGCGCGCGGTTACATGTCGTTAACTGGCCCGACCGCGGCCGAACCTGTCCTCCACGGCACTTTCCCTGGCCGGTTGCCGGTGTCATTGTCTTCGGCCGTCCGGACGCCGGGCCCGCCTCGCACGGGCCCGGCGCCGAACCGCCCCGCGGACTACGGAACCAGGTCCACGTCCGCGGCCCGCACGAACTCCACCCGGTGCCCGAACTGGATCTCGTAGTACATGTCCGTACCGATCACGACCCGGTGCGACGTCGTGTCGAACGTCGGCGAGTAGAAGTACTCTCCGGGCACCTTGTCACCGGCCGCGTAGCGCTGGCCCGCGAGGATCTTGTACGGCAGGGGCGAGACGGCCTGGACGGGTACGCCCGCCGGGTACGCCTCCTTCTCCGGGTACGCCCTGCCGTACACCGGGATCTCCGCCAGCCCCTCCTTGGGCGTCACGGCCGGCCCCGACGCCGGCACCGCGGTCGGCTGCTTGCGCGGGTTCTTGAACCAGGCCTTCTGGCCCAGGTACCAGATCGCCGTCCAGTCGCCGTCCCGGCCGGCGAGCGCGTAGCGCTGTCCGGTGGAGACGCGGGAGGCGACGTCGTTGACGCCGGTCGTCGAGGGGTCGCCCTTGGGATACAGGCCGATGTCCTGGATCAGCGGTGAGCTCTCGTCCGGCCGGGAGTACAGGCGCACCTCGCTGGAGCCGTGTGCGGCGCAGGGCTCGCCCGCGGTGACGCAGCCCGTGTACAGCGGCTGGTTCTCGTCGTAGTCGGGCAGGACGGTCACCAGGTCCCCGCCCTTGCCGAGGGTGCGGTGGAAGGGGTGGCCGAGCAGGGTGAAGTAGTGCTGCCAGTCCCAGTACGGGCCCGGGTCGGTGTGCATGCCCGGGATGGTGGAGGTCGTCGGGCCGGGGACGTTGTCGTGCCCGAGGATGTGCTGGCGGTCCAGCGGGATGTCGTACTTCCGGGCGAGGTAGCGCACCAGCCGCGCGGAGGCGCGGTACATCTCCTCCGTGTACCAGGTGTCGGGCGCGGTGAGGAAGCCCTCGTGCTCCAGGCCGATCGACTTCGCGTTGATGTACCAGTTGCCCGCGTGCCAGGCCACGTCCTTGGCCTTCACATGCTGGGCGATGAGCCCGTCGGTCGAGCGCAGGGTGTAGTTCCACGACACATAGGTCGGGTCCTGGACGAGGTTCAGCACACCGTCCCAGGTGCCTTCCGTGTCATGGATGACGATGTACTTGATGCTCTGCGAGGCGGGCCGGTCGCCCAGGTCGTGGTTGCCGTAGTCCCCGTCGCCGAACTCCGCGTACGGGGCCGGGATCCACTCGCAGGACACGGTCCGCGGGCATTCCGTGCCGTCGGCGGAGACCGTCCGCAGTCCCGCCCGGCGCAGCTGCGCGGTGTCGGGTCGCAGGCCGGGCCGGGCGGCGAGCGTGACCTGCTGGCCCGCGTCGGTGGTACGCCGTTCGCCGGAGCGCATCACGTCGTACGCGTCGTCGGCGTAGGTCGCCGCGGTGGTGCTGTCGTCGGCGCCGGAGAAGCGCGCCACCGCTCCGTACCAGGCGGCGGGGTCCTCGCTCAGCGGCTCGCCGAGGTCGCGCTGCGCGGCGGCCAGCAGCGCGGCGCCGCCCTCGACGTTCGCCGCCGCGTCGGTGCGCAGCCGCTCCGCCGGCAGGCCGGTGAGACCGGCGGCCTTCGTCAGTGTCTTGAGCCGGGCCGGGAGCTGGGCGTTCGTGGGCACCGGGGTGTCGGGCAGGAGGGCGTGGCGCGAGCTGTCGCCGCGGGCGTCCTCCGTGCCGTCGCTGTGGTGCGGGCTCGCGGCGATCGCGGTGCGGGCGTCCGTCAGATGCATGGGGCCGTAGCCGCCGGTGACGCTCGGGGCACCGGCGTGGGTGTCCCAGCGGGACTGGAGGTAGGACACGGCGAGGAGCACGCTCTGCGGAACGTGGTACTGGGCGGAGGCGTCGGCGAACGCCCGCTGCAAGGTGCCGTCGGACGCCTCATCGGCCGCGCCCGACGGGGCCGCGCCCAGCAGCGGCAGCAGCAGCGCCGCCGAGGCGACGGCTCCCGCGGTTCTGCGCGCGCGTCTGCGCCTGGTGGTGCTGGTGCCCTTGGGATCGGTGGCGGACCGGTGCAAAGCAGCCTCCTGGGACGGTCGGGCGCGGTGGGGCGTGCGAGAGCCGAACGCGTCAGTGCTACCGGCTCTCCGACGATCCGTCAATCATGCGCAGGAGGAGGCGATTTCCCATGTCAACGCGGGGTGAAGGGGTTTCGTGGCGACGGCCTCCCGGCCTGCGGGGCGTCAGTGGAGTGGACCAATGCCCCGAATGGCGGGTCGTACGCGAGGGAGGTCCGCGATGCGCCGGTGCGCCGGCGGTACCGCGGACCTCCGTCCCCTTTCAGCGCGTGCCGACCGCCGCCCGTACCGCTCGCCGGGCCAGCTGGCAGTCGTCGTGCAGCCGGCGCAGCAGCAGCCGCTGTTCCTCACCGGAGGACGCGGCGGCCGGGTGGGCCGGGGCCCCCGCCGGAGCCGCGTCCTGCAGGGACCGCTGCACGGCCATCTCGTACGTCCGGATCTCACGGGTCAGGACGATCATCAGGTTCACCAGGAAGGCGTCCCGTGCCGCCGGGCCCGCCGACTGGGCGAGCTGGCTGATCTGGCGGCGCGCCACGGGGGCGTCGCCGAGGACCGCCCACAGCGTCGCCAGGTCGTAGCCCGGCAGGTACCAGCCCGCGTGCTCCCAGTCCACCAGCACTGGACCGGCCGGTGAGAGGAGGACGTTCGACAGGAGGGCGTCGCCGTGGCAGAACTGCCCCATGCCCTGGCGGCCGGAGGACGTCGCGATGCCGTGCACCAGCTTCTGGAGGTCGCCCATGTCCCGGTCGGTGAGCAGGCCCAGCTCGTGGAAGCGGGAGATCCGCTCCGCGTAGTCCAGCGGGGCGTTGAACGTCCCGGCCGGGGGCCGCCAGGCGTTGAGCCGGCAGATGGCGCCCAGCGCGGCGCGGATGTCCGTGCGGGGCGGGGCCTCCAGGGGGTGGCGCTGGAGCGCGGCCACACGGCCCGGCATGCGCTCGATGACCAGTGTGCAGTTGTCCGGGTCCGCCGCGATCAGCCGGGGCACCCGCACGGGCGGGCGGTGCCGGACGAACAGACGGTATGCAGCTATTTCGTGCCGGATCCGCTCGGCCCAGACGGGGGAGGGGTCCAGTAAACACTTGGCGACCGCCGTGCTGCGTCCCGTCGTGCCGACGAGGAGCACGGAGCGTCCGCTGCGGCGCAGTACCTGGACCGGGGTGAACTCCGGGCAGATCCGGTGCACCGACGCGATCGCCGTGCGCAGCTGGGCGCCCTGAGGGCCGGACAAGTCGAGTCTCCCGCTGAGCGGTTGGGTGCCGAGCCCCGGCACGCGCCGCGTCCGGCCGGCGCCCAGCACGGGGGCCGCCTGACGCGCGGGGTCGAGGTAAGGGCCGCTGCCCACCGGGCGGGGGTGCAACGACCGGGGCGGAGCGGACACGGAGGACGATGCTGTGTACATGGGCGAAACAGATCCCTTCGTGTGCCTGC
Organism: Streptomyces sp. NPDC127038; assembly: GCF_042725875.1. Classification (NCBI taxonomy): domain Bacteria; kingdom Bacillati; phylum Actinomycetota; class Actinomycetes; order Kitasatosporales; family Streptomycetaceae; genus Streptomyces; species Streptomyces sp. NPDC127038. The sequence goes on from NZ_JBHXDQ010000005.1 coordinate 55,975, forward strand.
GAGTTGCCGCGCTGCCCGCCCCGGCCGCCTGGTTCATCCTGGGGAATGTCCCTGGCAACCGGGTCGGGGTGGCGCGTTCCTACCTGACACCCGACGTCCACTGGCACACCATCTGGCGCACCCTGGCGAACCCTGGCGAATAGTCGCTCAGCAACTGACAGGCGGTTACTGTCGAAATCAGCCGAGAACCTGGGGGCTTGACGTGAACGGACAACCCAACACCCGTCTGTCGGACCTGTTCGGCCTGGCCGGCTGGTCCAAGGGTGAACTCGCGAGGCTGGTCAACCGGCAGGCGGCGGCCATGGGCCACCCCCAGCTGGCGACCGACACCTCACGGGTGCGGCGGTGGATCGACATGGGAGAGATCCCGCGCGATCCGGTGCCGCGGGTGCTGGCGGCTCTGTTCACCGAGCGTCTCGGCCGTGTCGTGACCATCGAGGACCTCGGTCTGGTCAGGCACGGGCGCGCGGGGAAACGGCAAGGCGCCGCCGGGAGTGTGGAACATCCCGACGGAGTGCCGTGGGCGCCCGAGCGGACTGCCGCGGTCCTCACCGAATTCACGGGAATGGACCTCATGCTCAACCGACGCGGCTTGGTGGGCGCGGGTGCCGCGCTCGCCGCGGGCTCCGCACTCAGCACTGCCATGCACGACTGGCTGCACACCGATCCGGCCCTGACGGCCGACGCTCCGCAGCTCCAAGACCCCCTGCACGCCGACTCCGCCGGGTTCGACCGCTACGAGGCCGCCCCCATCGGGTCGCAGGAGATCGAGGAACTGGAGCGCTCCGTCGAGGTGTTCCGGGCCTGGGACGCGGCCCGCGGTGGCGGGCTGCAACGCAAGGCCGTGGTGGGCCAGCTCAACGAAGTGGGAGGCATGCTCTCCTACCGGCACCCCGACCATCTCCAGCGGCGCCTGTGGGGCGTCGCCGCCAACCTCGCCGTCCTCGCGGGCTGGATGTCGCACGACGTCGGCCTGGAACCCACGGCGCAGAAGTACTTCGTCATCGCCGCGCACGCGGCCCGCGAGGGCGGCGACCGGCCTCGCGCGGGGGAGGCGCTCTCCCGCGCGGCCCGGCAGATGGTGCATCTGGGCCGGCCCGACGACGCTCTCGACCTCATGAAGCTCGCCAAGTCCGGTTCCGGTGACGAGGTGTTGCCCAGGACCCGGGCGATGCTGCACACTATCGAGGCCTGGGCGCAGGCGTCCATGGGCAGGGGCCAGGCCATGCGGCGGACTCTGGGCATCGCGGAGGACCTGTTCGTCTCCGACCGCGGTGACGTACCGCCGCCCAGCTGGATGCAGTTGTTCGACGAGGCCGACATGCACGGCATGCAGGCGCTCGCCTACCGCACCCTGGCCGAGCACGAGCCGGCCGCCGCGGCCACGGCGCAGCGGCACGCCAAGGAGGCGCTGAAGCTGCGGGAGTCGGGGCGGGACCGGTCGAAGATCTTTGACCACATCTCGCTCGCCTCGGCCTGTTTCATCGCCGACGATCCCGAACAGGCCGACCGCTACGCGCGACTGGCCCTGACGTCGATGGGCGCCAACTCCTCCCATCGCACCTGGGACCGGCTGCGCGAGATGTACCGGCTCACCGGGCAGTACTCCAGCTATCCGAAGATCAGCGATCTGCGTGAGGAGATCAAGCTGGCGCTGCCGAGGGGTTCGCTCAAGCCCAGGCGCGGCGACAGCGCGCGCGTCTGACGGAGGGCGCCGACGTCACGATCAGGTCCGGGCGGTCGGGACCGATCGCGGTGATCAGGGTCCGGTCCCGGAGGTCGTGATCCGGTCCGGGGGTCAGGACCCGACGCGGGCGACGAGTACGCAGGCGTCGTCCTCGCGCTCCGCTCCGCCGAACTCCTCGACGACCATCCGCACACAGTCCTGGGCCGTACGGGCCTCGCCGAAGCGTGGGGCCAGGCCGAGCAGCCTCTGGACGGCCGCCGTTCCCGCCTCGCCTCCGGCCTCGCCCGGGTGGGGGGCCGCCGCGTTCCGGGGGATCAGGCCCTCGGTGTGCAGCAGCAGCAGGTCGCCCACGCGGAGGCTTTCCTCGGCCTGCCCGTAGACGGCACCGGAGGTGGCTCCGAGCAGGACGCCGTCCGGTGCGGTCAGCGCGCGCCCCGTCCCGTCGCGGTACAGCAGCGGGGCGGGGTGTCCGGCCTGTGCCCAGCTGAGCGTGCGGGTCGCCGGCAGGTAGCGGCAGCAGACGGCGCTGCCCAGCGCCGGCTGGACGGTGGTGTCGATCAACTGGTTGAGCCAGGAGAGGAGTTGGCCCGGCCGGGTGCCCGCAACCGCCATGCCGCGCAGGGCGCCGAGCAGCATCGCCATGCCCGAGGTCACGCTGACCCCGTGGCCGGTGAGGTCGCCGACGCTCAACAGGGTCTCCCCGCCGGGGAGTTCGAGGGCGTCGTACCAGTTTCCGCCGATCGGGGCGCCGGCCGACGAGGGGAGGTAGTGGGCCGCGACGTCCAGTGCCCGGGGTCCGGTGCGCGGAAGGCGCAGGGAGCCGCGCCAGGGCGGTACCACGGACTCCTGGAGTTCGATGGCCAGCCGGTGCTCGGTCTGTGCGACGTGCCGCTCGCGCTGGAAGGACTCGCGGGTCTCGCCCACCACCCGCTGGCTGCGGCGCAGTTCGCTGACGTCGCGGAGCACGGCCCACATCGAGGCGGTGCTGCCGTCGGGGTCGAGCACGGGTTCACCCATCATGTGCACGGTCCGCACCGTGCCGTCGGGGCGCACGACCCGGAACTCGCCGTCGATGGGCTTGGCGTCGATGAGACAGTCGGTGACCATCGCGGTGAGCATCGGCCGGTCCTCGTCGAGGACAAGCGAGGGCAGTTCGTCGAGGGTGAGCGGCGGAGCGGCCGCGTCACGGCCCAGGATCTGGTAGAGCTCGCCGGACCAACTGGCCTCGTCCGTCAGCAGGTTCCACTCGGCGCTGCCCACCCGGCTCAGCAGTGAGCCCGTCCGGGGGGCGGCCGGCGCGGTCCGGGCGGCGGCGGGGGCCGGGGGCGGCGCGGGGACCTCCGGAGGGCCGTCCCGGAGCTCGGCCAGGTGCGCGTCCAGGTCGTTCAGTTGGTGCAGCGCCAGCGTGCACAGCGCGCGCTGCCAGCGTCCCTGCGCGTCCTCCTCGTCCCCGGGTGCCTCGCGCCGTACGGCGTCCACCTCGCCGCGCAGGCGGCGCGTCTGCGAGATGAGCGCGTCGACCGTGCCGCGCCGTGGCGGCTGAGCGGCTGGACGGTCCGCAGAGAGATGGGGTGGCATGACGTACTCCGATGCGGGGACGGTACGACCTCGGTGAGGGAAGGACCGCTACGACTGTCGCACAGCCCACGACGCGCTGTAAGGGATTTGGCAACACCCGATACGGTCGTGCTTCTGGTATATGCCGCAGTCCTCCCGGAGTGGGCGACCGGTCCCGATGCGGTAGTCGCCGTTCGGGGGCAAGTCGTAGACACCGTACGTGACTTGAGGGGCTCGGGGGACCCCGTGCGGTGCCCTCATTCTGCTGTTCGACGGGCAGGTGTGCGAGGGTGAGGGGAGTGTCCGGAGGGAGCGTGCGACGTCCCGGCGCCCGCGGGTGCGCGGCGGGCGCCGGGCGGCGGTCCGGTCAGCCGTAGAGGGCCGGGCGCGGGGCCAGTTCGACGGTCGTCCGGGTGCCGCTCTCCAGTGCCCCGACTCCCGCCTCGGCGACGGCGGACGCCGCGTAACCGTCCCAGACGGACGGCCCGGTGACGCGGCCGGCCCGGGGTGGCGTCCACCCAGGTCTGCACCTCACGGTCGTAGGCGCCCGCGAAGCGCACGAGGTAGTCCCGCGCCACCTCCTCGTGCCTGCCGCCCGCCGTCGTCACGGTCAGGGCGTGCTCGTCCCCGATCCGGGCGGTCCCCGCCTCGCACACCGCCTCGCACCCCACCTGGTAGCCGAACCCCGAGTTCACGAACACCTCGACGTCGACCAGCGCGCCGCCGGCCGTCTCGAACAGGACGAACTGGGGGTCGACCAGGCCCTCGGGGGCGGTGGAGGAGGACCGGGGGCGCAGCACGGTGACCGCCGTGAGCTCCTGCCCCAGCAGCCAGCGCGCCGCGTCGATCTCGTGCGAGACCGAGCTGTTGACCAGCATCGCGGAGGTGAAACCGGGCGGGGAGGAGACATTGCGGTGCGTGCAGTGCAGCATCAGCGGGCGGCCCAGCCGGCCGCCGTCCAGCAGGGACTTCAGACGCAGGTACTCGGCGTCGTACCGCCGCATGAACCCGACCTGCGCCAGCCGCCTCCCGAGCCTCGCCTCCGCCTCCACCACCCGCAGCGCCCCGGCGGACTCCGGCACCAGCGGCTTCTCGCACAGCACCGGCAGACCCCGGGCGAACGCCGCGAGCAGGGCCTCCTCGTGCGCGGGACCGGGGGAGGCGATCAGTACGGCCTCCACCCCGGGCGCGTCGAGCGCGGCCACCGCCTCGGCGTGGACCGACACACCGTCGACGCCCGCCACCGCGCGCCCGGCGCGATCGGTGTCGGGATCCGCCACGGCCGCGACCCTGGCGCCGCTCACCACCTGATCCAAGCGGCGTACATGGTCGGCTCCCATGTGTCCGACACCCAGTACCGCCACACCCAGCAACTCGCTCACGCGGTGCACACCTCTCCGACGACTGCCGGGACAGCTCTGTCCCGGTGACCCGATTGTCGGCCGTGGAGATCGTCGACGCAGCACCCCGGGCAGGACCCCGTCGCCGCCCCCGAAGGGCATTACGGGCAATTCATTGTTAATCTCGCTCAAGTCGCCGGACGGCGTCGCCCGCATCGTTCTCGCCCACGACGATGCCCTCACCGCGGGACACCCATGACGCAGGCAGACACCGAACCCGGGACGGCGCCCGCCGCCAAGCTGACCCTGGTCACCCTCACCATGATGGTCGTCGGCTCCATGGTCGGAGCCGGGGTGTTCTCCCTTCCGCGGCGGTTCGCCCAGGAGACGGGGGTGGCCGGCGCGCTCATCGCCTGGGCCGTCGCCGGCACCGGCATGCTGATGCTCGCCTTCGTGTTCCAGCGGCTCGCGATCAGCAGGCCCGACCTCGACGCGGGCGTCTACGCCTACGCCAAGGCGGGCTTCGGCGAGTACCTCGGCTTCTTCTCGGCCTTCGGCTACTGGGCCAGCGCCTGCGTCGGCAACGTCACCTACTGGGTGCTCATCATGTCGACGATCGGGGCGATCGCGCCCGCGCTCGGCGACGGGGACACCGTCCTCGCGGTGGTGCTCTCCTCGGTCGGCCTGTGGGCCTTCTTCCTCCTCATCCGGCGCGGGGTCAAGGAAGCGGCGGCCATCAACCGGATCGTCACCGTTGCCAAGGTCGTCCCGATCCTCGTCTTCGTCGTGCTCGCGCTCTTCTACCTCAAGCCCCACGTCTTCGCCGAGAACTGGGGCGGCGCCGCCTACGCGGGCTCCCTGTTCGAACAGGTCAAGGGCACCATGCTCGCCACCGTGTTCGTGTTCCTCGGCGTGGAGGGGGCGAGCGTCTACTCCCGGCACGCCAGGCGCCGCGAGGACGTCGGCCGGGCCACCGTCCTCGGCTTCCTCAGCGTCTTCGCGATCTTCGCCTCGGTCACGATCGTGTCGTACGGGCTGCTGCCCATGGGCGAGATCGCCGAGCTCAGGCAGCCCTCCATGGCCGGGGTCCTGGAGAGCGCGGTCGGCACCTGGGGCCAGGTCTTCGTCAGCGTCGGCCTCATCGTCTCGGTGCTCGGCGCCTACCTCGCCTGGACCCTGATGGCCGCCGAGGTGCTGTTCGTCGCCGCCAAGGACGAGGACATGCCCCGCTTCCTGTCCCGCTCCACCCGGGCCGACGTCCCGGTCCCCGCCCTGCTGCTGACCACCCTGCTCACCCAGGTGGTCCTGGTCGTCACCCTCTTCTCGGACGACGCGTTCAACTTCGCGCTCGACCTGACCAGCGCCCTGACCCTGATCCCGTTCCTGCTGGCGGCGGCCTTCGCGCTGAAGCTCGCCCGGCGCCGGTTCGGCGGCGACCTCGTCGTCGCGGCGGCCGCCACCGTCTACACGGCCTTCCTGCTGTACGCGGCCGGACTGAAGTACCTCCTCGTCTCCTTCATCATCTACGCGCCCGCCACCGTGCTGTTCGTCATGGCGCGCCGCGAGCAGGGCAGGACCCCGTTCTCGCCCCGCGAACTGGTCATCCTCGTCGTCTCGGTCGCCGGTGCCGTCACCGGGATCGTGGCCCTCGCACTGGGCTGGATCAGTCTGTGACCGCGCTGGCCCCCGGCCCGGAGAAAGGCACACCATGACCCGTCAGGACACGGCCGGCCGCCCGGCGTACGGCGTCCACTCCGAGGTCGGCAGGCTGCGCAAGGTCCTGGTCTGCGCACCCGGCCTCGCCCATCGCCGGCTCACCCCCACCAACGCCGACGACCTCCTCTTCGACGACGTGATGTGGGTGGAGAACGCCCAGCGCGACCACGCCGACTTCGTCAACAAGCTGCGCGGGCGAGGAGTGGAGGTCGTGGAACTGCACGACCTGCTCGCCCGGACGATGGCCCTGCCCGTGGCGAGGGACTGGCTCCTCGACCGGAAGATCACCCCGAACGAGGTCGGTCTCGGACTCGTCGACGGCACCCGCGCCTTCCTGGAGTCCCTCGAACCGGCCGCCCTCGCCGAGTACCTGATCGGCGGACTCTCCACCGCCGACCTGCCCGACGAGTTCCGCACGGGCTATCTCTCGCTGGCCCGCGAGTCGGCCGGCCCGCGCGAGTACCTCATGCCACCGCTGCCCAACACCCTCTACACCCGCGACACCACCTGCTGGCTCTACGGCGGTCTGACCCTGAACCCGCTCTACTGGCCCGCCCGGCACGACGAGACCCTCCTGATGAAGGCCGTCTACACCTTCCACCCCGACTTCGCGGGCTCCACCGTGTGGTGGGGCGACCCCGAACTGAGCTGGGGCCAGGCCACGTTCGAGGGCGGCGACATCATGCCGGTCGGCAACGGCGTCGTCCTCATGGGCATGAGCGAGCGCACCTCGCGGCAGGCCATCAGCCAGGTCGCGGACGCCCTCTTCCGCAACGGCGCGGCCGAGCGCGTCGTCGTCGCGGGCATGCCCCGGCTGCGCTCCGCGATGCACCTCGACACCGTCTTCACCTTCGCCGACCGCGACCTCGTCACCCTGTACCCGGCCATCATGGACTCGGTGCACACGTTCTCCCTGCGGCCCGGGGACAAGGCCCCCGGGATCGAGATCACCGACGAGGGCTCACGCGCCTTCACCGACGTCGTCGCCGAGGCGCTGGGACTGCCCCGGCTGCGGATCGTCGAGACGGGCGGTGACGTGTACGCCTCCGAGCGCCAGCAGTGGGACAGCGGCAACAACGCGGTCGCCCTGGAGCCCGGTGTGGTGTTCACCTACGACCGCAACACCCAGACCAACACCCTGCTGCGCAAGGCCGGCGTCGAGGTCATCACCATCGTCGGCTCCGAGCTCGGGCGAGGGCGCGGCGGCGGCCACTGCATGACCTGCCCGATCGTGCGGGACCCCGTGGACTTCTGACGCCCGGCGCGCCGCGCGAACACCCCCCGGTGGCACGGCGGCTCAGAAGGAGTCCGGATCGGCGGCCGCCCAGTCCGCCGCCCAGGCCCGCGGCGGCTCGGCGAGCAACGCCCCGGGCGCGAGCCACTCGTGGAGCTCCGCGTACGACCTCACCGTCGTCGGCCCGGTCCGCAGCAGCAGCCGGTGGGGCGTGAGTTCGCCGGGGCCGCGCACGCCCATCGCCGCCATGATCTGGCTCGCGCCGTGCACGGTGGCTCGGTGGTAGAGCCGTACCCGCTCCGCCTTGTCGGCCACGTCCAGCGCGCGGACCCGGCGCGGATCCTGGGTCGCCACCCCGGTCGGGCAGGTGTTCGTATGGCATCGCCGTGCCTGGACGCAGCCGACGGCGAACATCATCGCGCGGGCCGCGTTGGTGTAGTCGGCGCCCTGGAGCAGCCGTTTGACGATGTCAGCGCCGGTCACGACCTTGCCGCTCGCGCCGATCCGGACCCGGTCGCGCAGCCCGGCGCCGACCAGCGCGTTGTGCACCGTGATCAGGCCTTCGGTCAGCGGCGTGCCGACGCCGTCCGCGAACTCGGGGGGCGCCGCGCCCGTACCGCCCTCCGAGCCGTCCACGACGACGAAGTCGGGGGTCACCCCCTCGGCGAGCATCGCCTTGCACACCGCCAGGAACTGCCGCCGCGAGCCCACACAGAGCTTGAAGCCGGTCGGCTTGCCGCCCGCCAGCTCCCGCATCCGCGCGATGAACAGCACCAGCTCCCTCGGCGTCGAGAACACCCGGTGCCCCGGAGGCGACACCACCGTCGTACCCTCGGGCACCCCGCGCGCCCGCGCGATCTCCGCGTTCACCTTCGCCCCGGGCAGCACCCCGCCCGACCCCGGCCTCGCCCCCTGGGAGAGCTTCAGGGACACGCACTTCACCTCGGGCAGTGCCGCCTTGTCCGCGAACTCCCGCTGCTCGAAGTCCCCTTCGGGAGTGCGGCAGCCGAAGTACCCCGTGCCGATCTCCCACACGAGGTCGCCGCCGCCCCGCAGATGGTGGTCCGACAGACCGCCCTCGCCCGTGTCGTGCGCGAAACCCCCCATCGCCGCACCCCTGTTGAGCGCCAGGATCGCGTTCGGGGACAGGGCCCCGAAACTCAACGCCGAGACGTTCAGGAGGGACATGTCGTACGGCTGGGTGCAGTCGGGGCCGCCCACCCGGACCACCGGCGGCTCGTCCGGGACCTCGACCGGGCGCATCGACGGCTCCAGGAACTCGTGGCCGTCCCCGTACACGTCACGCTCCGTGCCGAACGGCTCCTCCACCGCGCGCCCCTCGGCCCGCTCGCGCACGAGGGCGCGCACGTTCCGGTCGAAGGGCCGTCCGTCGAGGCCGCGCTCGACGACGTACCCCCGCAGGCTCGGCCGCGGCGCTGCAGGAGGAAGCGCAGACGGCCGGTCAGCGGATAGTTGCGCAGCACGGAATCGCGGCGCTGCGTCAGGTCGGCCCCGCCGAGCGCGGTCAGCGCCAGCAGCGGGCCCGCCGCGCACCACCACCGGGCCGAGACGGTGCCCGCGAGGAGCAGCGCCCCGGCGGCAGCGAGGGCGACGAGCAGCAGTGGAAGCATCCGGCGCACCCCATGAGTCAAACCCATGGGGACGAAAGCCGCTGATCGGGACACCCGCGCGGGCGGTCGAGCTCACCCCGTGGGGTGCCCGTCAGAAACCGTCCGTGTTCTCCGGGGCGCAGGAGCTGCCGTTCGCCGGCAGCGACCCGTAGAGCAGGAAGTCGTCGACCTTGCGGTGCACGCACTTCGAGGACGCGTACCCGGTGTGCCCCTCGCCCTTGTTGTCGAGCACCACGGCGGACGAACCCAGGCGCCTGGCGGTCTCCTCGGTCCAGCGGTACGGGGTCGCCGGGTCCCCCCGCGTGCCGACGAGCAGCATCTTCGCGGTGGGGACGTGGCGGACCTTCTCGCGGATGTAGTCGGTGCCCTTCGGACGGCCGTAGCACATCAGCACCTGGGCGAGGCGGTACCGGCCGAAGACGGGCGAGGCCTCCTCGTAGGCGGCTCGCAGTCCCGCCACCTGCCTGGCGACCTGGTCCGCGCTGGGCCGGTCGGGGTCGTCGGCGCAGTTGACGGCCATCAGGGCGGCGGGGAGGTTGTCGAGCGGGACGTCCTCCGCGTCGACCAGCCCGCTGTGCTTCGGCCGCCCGCGCACGGGCGTGGAGGTGGCGGGCAGGGAGGCGCCCCCGTACAGCTGGGTGAGTCCGTGGGTGTCGCCGTCCTGGACCAGCAGGCTGAGGGCCTGTTCGAGGACGGGCCACATCGCCTTGCTGTACAGCGCCTGGCCGATCACCCCCACCAGGTCCTGTCCGGTGAAGTCCTGGCCGTAGTCCGAGGGCACCGGCTCCTCGTCGAGCGACTTCACGAGCTGGACGACCTGTTCGCCGGCGCTGCGCGCGTCCTGGCCGAACGGGCAGGCCATGTTCTTAGCGCACCAGGTGACGAAGTCGTCCAGCGCGGTCTGCTGGCCCTCCGCGCCGGTCAGGCCCTGCTCGGTGATCGGCTCGGTGAGGGTGTCGACGCCGTCGAGGACCATCCGTCCCGTCTTCTTCGGGAACTGGGCCGCGTACACCGCGCCGAGCCGCGTTCCGTAGGAGAAGCCGAGGTAGTTGAGCTTCTTGTCGCCGAGCGCCTGGCGCATCACGTCCAGGTCGCGGGCGGCGTTGACCGTGCCGATGTGGGGGAGGACGGCCCCCGAGTGCCTCGCGCAGGTGTCGGCGGCCTTCTTGACCGCCTTGAGCGCCGCCCGGACGTCGGAGCCCGTGGCCGTCGCGCCGAATATCTCGTCCGCGCCGTCGCCGCAGGTGACGGGCGAGGACCGGCCGACACCGCGCGGGTCGAAGGTGACCACGTCGTAGCCGTTGGTCAGACCCATGAAGTCCTTGCCGCCCGCGGCGAGCCCGGGTATCCCCGCGCCGCCCGGGCCGCCGAAGTTCAGCAGCACCGAGCCCCGGGAACGGCCCGTCGCCCGGTAGCGGGCCAGCGCCAGGTCGAGCGAGCCCCGATCCGGGTGCGCGTAGTCCAGCGGGACGGTGACCTTGCCGCACTGCAGGTCCTTGGGCATGCCGTCGCCCTCGCACGCCGACCACGCGACCTTCTGGCGGTAGAAGCGGGACAGGCCGGGTTCGTCGCCCGCGGTCGCCGCCGTCGGCAGACCGGCGGCCAGCAGGGTCAGCGTCGCGGTCGCGGCCCCCACGACCGCGAAGCGTTGGTGCACGGACAGCATGCCTGCCTCCAGCTGCGGTGGACCGGCCATACCTCCCGGATCACGATAATCGCGGCCCCGGGGACCCGCCTCCGGGCCGGACCACCGGCCGCCTCCCGGCCCGCCCGGATGTCCTGGGGGGCCGCGGAAACCGTTCGAACGGGATGACGCTCGAAGGGGTGAAAGGCCGATAAGCCATAACTCGGACCGTTCACCGGCGTTCTTGGCACTGTGGGCGAACGCCCACGGCGTTGTCAGGAAGGCAGTGAACGTATGAAACGGGTGACCCGAAATGGTCTGATCGCCGCGGCCGCCGCCTCGGGCGCGCTGGCCGCGGTGGTGCCGGCACACGCCGACTCCGCGGCCGAGGGCGCGGCGGCAGGCTCGCCCGGTCTGATCTCAGGCAACACCGTCCAGCTTCCCGTGAACGTCCCCGTGAACCTGTGCGGGAACACGGTGAACGTGGTCGGGCTGCTCAACCCCGCCGCGGGCAACCGCTGCGCCAACGGGGGAGGCGGAGGGTCCGCCGTGGCAGGCGGCGGACGCCACGGAGGAGCCGGAGCGCACGGCGGTGGCCGGCACGGAGGCGCGGGGCCGCACGGTGGCGCCGCGGGGTACGGAGGTGCGGTCGGCGGAGGTCACGGCCGTGACGGCGGTGGCAGCCGTGGTGGCGGTGTCGGCGGGGGCGCGGTCGCGCACGGGAGCGGAAAGGATTCGGCGGGTGTCCTCTCGGGCAACGGCCTCCAGCTTCCGGTGGACCTCCCGGTCAACGTCAGCGGCAACTCGGTGACGGTCGTCGGCCTCGGCAACCCGGCCGTCGGGAACGAGTCGGTCAACACCCCGGCCACCGGGCCGGTGCGGGCGCACCACCCCGCGAAGCCCGCCCCGAAGCCGTCCGTCCCGCCCGCGGTGGTCCCCGCCGCGGGAACGCCGGAGAAGGCACTGCCGCCGGGCGGGACCGCGGCGACCCTCGCGCACACGGGCGCGGACGGCACGATGTCCGCCGTCGCGGCGAGCGCGGCGATGCTGCTCGGCGGCGCCGTGCTGTACCGCAGGTTCCGGCCCGCCGCGGTGCGCTGACCCGCGGCGATCACGACCGGAGGCTCCATCGGACGGGTGACCGGTGGAGCCTCCTCCACGTCCACGCGCCCACGCCGCTTCCGGCCGCCTCCGTGTCCCTGTGCCCGTCCGCGTCCTGCCGGCTCCGGCGTCCGCGCCGCTTCCGTGTTCGTGCCGCCCCGGCCGGTCCTGCGGCTCCCGGGTGTTCGTGCCGCCCCCCGGTCCGGCTGCTCCCGCGCTCGTGCGGCTTCCATGTCCGTGCCGCCTCCGGGTCCGGCCGCCCAGGGTCCGTGCGACCCCGCGTTCGTGCGGCCCCCGTGCCGAGTTCGGGGAAGTGGCCGGATTCGGTCGTGGGGGGCGGGGGCGTCGCTGCGGGGGGCGTGGAGATCGGCGAGGATGCTTCGCGGGCGGCCGGCCGGTGCGCTCCGCGGGGCCGGATGCCCGGCGCACACCCGAACCGTACGCATTGGAGCCCCCATGACCTCTCCGGGACCGGACGGCCTCGTCGTCGGCCAGGCCACGCTCGACGACTGGAAGGTCGTCGGGGACTGGGCGGCGGACGAGGGATGGAATCCCGGCCTGTCCGACAGCGTGAGCTTCTTCGCGCAGGATCCCGGCGGCTTCTTCATCGGACGCGTCGGCGGGGAGCCGGTCTCGGCCATCTCGGTGGTCAACTACAGCGCCGACTACGCCTTCCTGGGCTTCTACCTCGTACGCCCCGATCTGCGCGGCAAGGGATACGGCCTCGCCACCTGGGAGACGGCCCTCGCCCACGCGGGCGACCGGACCGTCGGCCTCGACGGCGTGGTCGCGCAGCAGGACAACTACCGCAAGTCCGGCTTCGAACTCGCCTACAGGACAGCCCGGTTCACCGGCGTGGTCCCGGTGGGCCCGACACCGTCGGGCGTACGCGCGGCCGGCGCCGCGGACCACGCGGCGATCACGGCGTACGACAGCGCCTGCCAGCCCGCCGACCGGCCGGTGTTCCTGGAGTCGTGGCTGGCAGCTCCCGGACACCGCACCTTCGTCCGGCACGCCGACGGCGGCCGGCTGAGCGGGTATGCCGTGATCCGTCCGGCGCGTGACTCGCTGCGGGTCGGCCCGCTGTTCGCGGACACCGCCGACGACGCCCGCGCCCTGTTCGGCGCGCTCGCCGCCGAGGCGGCCGGCCGGGCGCTCGCCGTGGACGTGCCCGGTTCGAACACCGCGGCCGTGGCCCTGGTGGAGGAGCTCGGCCTGGCCCCCTCCTTCGAGACCGCCCGCATGTACACCGGGCCCGTCAGGGAGTCGGCGCGGGAACGCGTCCACGGGGTGACGTCACTCGAACTCGGCTGATCCGTACGGGAGTACGGCCCTGCCCTGCCCTGCCCGGGGCGGGGCAGGGGTGGCAGGCGGACGACGGCTCACCCGGGTACGGCGGCCGCCGCCCCGGTGAGCATGATCATCCCGGAGTCCCCGTAGTCCGGCAGGGTCGGGTCCGACGGGATGCGGTCGACCGTCAGCCGGTCGGTGAGCGGCGTGAACACCTCGGTGATCACGTCCGTGTCCACCGGGCAGCCGGGCCAGTGCGAGTCGGCGCCGATCCGGTAGGTCGGCATGTTCTCCATGAAGGCGGCGACCAGGTGCCCGCCCGGCTCGGCGCACGCGACGAACCGGCGGCAGAACTCCTTGAACTCCTCGAAGTCCTCGGTGGCGCCCTCGGCGACGAAGTGCATGGAGACGAGCTCGTAGCTCCCCGGTTCGACGGACCTCAGGTCGCCGTGCACGAGCCGCACCCGGGCCAGCGACTCCTCCAGGGTCGCGGGCACGCCGGGGTCGAGATCGCGGCACAGCGCGTGGAAGGGCAGCCAGCTCTGGTCCGGCGTCCCGCCCAACTGCCGCCGCAGATAAGCGGCGTTGGAGGCACCCGCTTCCACGGCGTCGATCCGGCGGCTGGCGGCGGACGCCAGGATCAGCGGATAGAGGTTGGGACCCGCCCCGATCTCCACCGACCGGGCGACGGAGCCCGGCGCGAACTGCCGGTAGAACGCGCTGTGGTGGGTGATGACCGCCGCGTCCGAGGGGTGCAGCTCGCGGTAGTTCTCCGCCAGATAGTCCTCGACCGGCCAACTGTCCCAGTTCACGTCGTCGTTGAGCGTGCTCATGAGGAACCGCCCTCGTGGACCGCGTCCCTGGGCCGCAGCCGGTAGCGCTCGGTGAGCCGCGTGAGCGTCTCGTTCAGCCGGTCGACGTCCTCGTCGGAGTTGAGCGCGGTCAGCTGGACCCGAAACCCGACCCGGTCGCGCGGTACGAGGGGATAGGCGGCCAGGGTCACATAGATGCCGTTGTCCCAGAGGAACCCGCCGACCCCGTCCAGGTCGTCCGCGTCCGCGAGGGGGATCTCGATGATCGGCAGCCGGTCGGTGTTGAGCGTGCCCGCACCGAGCGCCTCCAGATGGTCGAGGACCCGCCCGGTCTTGCGGTACAGGTCGGCGCGGATGGCGTTCCCGCGGCTGTCGTTCACGTCGAGGCCGGCCAGCGCCGTGGCGAGGGAGGCGGTGGGCGACGGGCCCGAGTAGAGGTAGGGGGCCGCGGACGTCTTGAGGCGGTCCTTGAGCGAGCTGGGCAGCGCGAGGAAGGCCAGCAGCGACGAGTAGGCCTTGGAGAACCCGCCGACGAGCACGATCCCCTCGTACGACTCGCCGGTGTGCCGTACGACGCTGTTGCCGCGGTCTCCGTACGGACACGACTCCTGCGGGCCGCGCTCCCCGATGACGCCGAAGCCGTGCGCGTCGTCGATGTACATCAGGGCGTTCCGCGGCCGGCACACCGCGGCCAGTCCCGGCAGGTCCGGGATGTTCCCGCTCATGCTGTTCACGCCGTCCAGGCAGACGAGCCGGGGCAGTCCGGCGGGGACCTCGTCCAGCATCGTGGCCAGTTCGTCGAGGCGTTCGGCGTGGAAGCGGTGCAGTGTGGCTCCCTGCCCGCGGGCCCCCACGCAGCCGTCGAACACGGTCCGGTGCGCCGTGGCCTCGACGAAGACATGGCCGTGTCCGGCCAGGGCCGGGATCACCGAGGCGTGGATCAGGGTCGCCGTCGGCAGCAGCAGCGTGTCCGGCGCGCCGAGCAGGTCGGCGAGCCGCTCCTCGATGTCGGGGTACAGCCGGGGACTGCCGATCAGCCGTGACCAGCTGGGGTGGGTGCCCCAGCGCCGTACGGCCGGTTCGATCGCCTGGATGATCTCCGGATCGCAGTCGAAGCCGAGGTAGTTGCAGGAGGCGAAGTCGATCATCCAGTGGTCGCCGCTGCGGATGTGCCGGCCGCGCACCTCGTCCAGCACGGCGTCGCTCATGGGGCTGGTCTGCCGCAGGTGCTCCAGGTCGCGCCAGCGCCGGGAACGGCGTGTGCTGTCGCTCCGCGCGCCGTCACCCCGTCCGTGCTCGCCCTCCGGGTCCCCGGACGGTGGGGTCCCTCTCTCCGGGGCCCCGGACCGTGGGTCCCCCCTCTCGTGGTCCCCGGACCGTGGGCTCTCGCTCTCCTCGCCGACGGGCCGTGCGCCCTCGGTCGGGCCGCCGTCGGTGTCCGCCGCCCCGGGCGGGGGCGGTGACTCCTTGCGGGGGTCGGCTGGTGCCGGCTCCGTCTGTCCCATTCCGTACCTCGTTTCCGCCGTCACGGCGGTGGGCCGTACCGGGTTGCGAACCCCGTCGCGCTGACGCAGCAGGAACTCGCTCTGCTGCACCGTCATCGGCCGGGCGAAGAGGAACCCCTGTCCGAACCGGCAGCCCATGCCGGCCAGGAGGTCCCGCTGCACCGGATCCTCGATACCCTCCGCGATCACCTGGATACCCAAGGTGTCGGCGAGACCGACTATTCCCTCGACGAGAGCGACCTGTCGAGTGTCCAGCGCGATGTCGTCGATGAACGTCTTGTCGATTTTCAGTACGTCGACGGGGAAGTCCCGCAGATAGCGCAGCGACGAGTAGCCGCTGCCGAAGTCGTCGACGGCTATGTGGACCCCGAGATCCTTGAGCGAGTACAGCACCGCCTGGATCTGCGCGTCCCGGCGCATCAGCACCGTCTCGGTGAGCTCGAGCTGAAGCGACCCCGGGGCCAGCCCCGGTGTCTCAAGCGCCTTGCGCACCTCGGCGAGGAAACCCGTGTCGCGGAACTGGCGCGGGGAGACGTTCACGCTGACGTACGGCGGGTCGGCCCCGTCGGCGGACCGCTGGAGTCCGGCGATGTCGGTCGTGGCGTTCGACAGGACCCACGCGCCCAGCGGGGTGATGTGCCCCGTCTCCTCGGCGAGGGCGATGAACTGGTCAGGCGGAACCGGTTCGTGCTCCGGATGGGGCCAGCGGGCCAGGGCCTCGAAGCCGACGACCTCGCCCGCGGCGATGTCGACGACGGGCTGGTAGCGCAGGGTGAACTCGGACCGGGCCACCGCGCCGTCGAGACGCGCCTGGAGGTCGTGCCGTTCCACCATCCGCACCCGCAGCCGCGGCAGGAACCGGCGCCACTGCCGTTTGCCCGCCGCCTTGGCCGCGTACAGGGCCAGGTCGGCGTGGCCGAGGAGTTCCTCGGCGTCCGTGCTGTCCCTGGCGGTGGCCACGCCGACGCTCGCGGACACGCTCACCGAGCCCTCGCGCAGGCTGAACGGTCTGCTCAGCGCCTGGATCACCTGCGCCGCCAGCAGTTCGGCGTCGAGCGGCTTCTTGGCGTCCTCCATCAGCACCGCGAACTCGTCGCCCCCGAGCCGGGCGGCGGTGTCCGTGCGGCGCAGGGCGCCCGAGAGCCGTTCGCCGACGGCGGTCAGCAGATGGTCGCCGGTGGAGTGCCCCATCGTGTCGTTGACCATCTTGAAGTCGTCGAGGTCGATGAAGAGCAGACAGGTGAGCGACGCCCCGCGGCGGCTGCGCAGCAGGGCGCGCTCGATCCGCTCCAGGAGCAGGGTCCGGTTGGGCAGGCCGGTCAGCGGATCGTGGAACGCGCGCTCGGTCAGCTCGTGTTCCAGCCGCCGCTGCTCGGTGACGTCCCGCAGGGTGACGACGAGCCCGGCCACGGTGGGGTCCTCGCGCAGGTCGCTGCACCGCACCTCCACCTCGATGCGGTTGCCGTCGCGCAGCACCCACCAGTGGTCGTGGTTGTCGGAGCCGCCGCCGTTGCGCAGGGCGGTGAGTCCCTTGACGACCCGTGTCCGGTCCCTGGAGTCCACGAGTTCGGGCAGGGGTGCTCCGGTCAGTTCCACCTGGCCGAACACGGCGCTCGCGGACGGGCTCGCGTACCGGACCGTGTTGTCGTCCTCGACGATGAGGATGACGTCCGAGGCGTTGCGCACCAGGGTGCGGAAGTACGCCTCGCTCTCCTTGCGGATGATCTCCTGGCGCAGCGCGATGCGTTCCACGGCAAGACCGGCGTGCGAGGCGAGGATCTCCAGCGAGCTCTGGATCTCGCGGAGCTGCTGCTCGGGCCCCGCCGCCATCAGCACGCCCGGCAGGTGTCCGGTCGGTTCGTCCGGCGGGATCATGGGGCACACCAGGGTGACGGGCAGCTCGCCGAGCCGGATCGCGATGTCGACCCCGAGCTCCTCCGTGGGCACGAAATGGGAGAGGCGGGTCACCAGTCCGTTGGCGTACTCGGCGGGCAGGACGAGGCTGCGGTGCGCGACCGTGGGACCGAACAGCGTGCTGACCGTGGTGTCGCACGTGAGCTCCACGTCCTGCGGCCGGGTCGCCGCGACGAGGGAGGTGGCCGCGGTGCGCAGGGCCAGTTCGCGGGCCACGGCGTTGCGGTGGGCCACCACCATCCCGGACAGCCGCAGGAGCACCAGAAGGAACAGCGCCGCGGAGAAGACCGCGATCACGGCAGCGTCCTGCGCGTTCCCGCGGCGCCCCTCGTAGAGCAGGATCGCGGGCGCGACCAGGGTGGCCGCGGCGAGCGCGAGCAGCCGCCGGCGGGTGGGCCGCAGGGACTCCCGCCGCACCACGGGCAGGGTCAGTTCCACCATCGAGGGGTGCAGTCCGGCGAGCCCCCAGGCCGTGTAGAACACGATCCAGCCGGAGTCCAGCAGCGTTCCCGTGTGCCACAGGTCGTTGAGCTGGAGGATCCCGTACGCGATGTCGAAGGTGAGCAGGGTCGCGGTTCCGAGCACGAGGAGCCGCAGGGCGGGGATGCGGCCGGAGCCGGGGCTCGCCACCAGCAGCCGGGTCAGCATCGCGAGCACGAGCACGTCGCCGAGCGGGTAGGCGATGCTGATGGCGCGCTGCTGCCAGGTCATGCCGGGAACGTGGGTGAGCGGCTGCACCAGGAAGACCCAGACGGGCAGGGCCAGCCCCAGCGCGAAGATCAGCGCGTCGAGCAGGCTCGGCAGGTCGTGTCCCGGCCAGCGGTAGCGGACGAGGCCGTAGAGACCGGCGGCGAACAGCGGATAGGTGGCGAGGTAACAGGCGTCCGCGGGGGAGGGGAACGGGTTGTTGAAGTGGAAGTACGACTCCATGACGTTGTACGAGGTGTCGCCCGCGGAGAACGCCAGCAGCCCGGCGGCCAGCAGCAGCCACGGCCAGCGGTGGGCCGGGCGGTTGACGACGATCCCGGTGAGCATGGCCGCCACTCCACCGAGTCCGATGACGGCCCAGAGCGGGGTCCGGGTCACCGGGACGGCCATGTAGACGACGGTCGTGGCCGTGACCAGGACGGCGTACACACCGAGGCGCCGTGGCCGCGGCAGGACGCCTTTGAGGCGAAGTGCCCGCAGCAAGCCGAACCGCCTCCCTACGTCGGACGGCACCTGACCGTCGCATCGGACGGCACAGGACCGTTCGCCGGGTTAAGGGGCATTGTTGATCGTAGGCACGGGGGAAGGACGGGTGCATCTTCTGCCTTTTCGCCCGTACCGCCCTTCCCTGCGCCCTGCACCGCCCTGCTCCGTGCCCCGCCCCGTGCCCGGCCTTGCGCCCGCCCCGTGCCCGGCCTCGTGTCGGGTACCGTCCCGGGTCCCGTGGTCAGTCCCCCGCGAATCGGTCCAACAGCGCGTCCAGGCCCGCGTCCAGGCCGTCCGGGCCGCCGCGCTCGGCGAGGGTCGCGGCGATCTCGCGGAGCCGGGGCAGTTCCTGGGGCGGCATCCGGTGCAGCCCCAGACGGAAGGCGGGGTCCACCTCCTCGGGGTTGTCCACCATGGCGCGCAGTTCCACGGAGACATAGCCGAGCACCCAGCCGGTGAAGGCGCGGAAGACCGCCGCGGAGCGTTCCACGTCGAGTCCCGCGTCCCGCAGCAGGGCCAGGACGCGCTCGTGCTCCTTGAGCACGGCGAGCGGTCTCCTGGCCAGCGGGACGGCGAGCATCCGGGTGGCCAGCAGCGGTACCGCCTGGGGATGGGCGAGGCAGACCTCGTACGTCGCCCGGGCGATCCGGTGGAGTTCGGCGCGCCACGCGGCCGGGTCGGGCGCCGCGGAGCCCTCGGGCGGGGAACCGGCGGACAGCCGTTCCACCAGTTCCAGGTACAGGGCCTCGACCAGCCCGTCCAGCAGGGCGTCCTTGCCGTCCGCGTAGCGGTAGAGCGCCATGGCCTCCACGCCGAGCCGGGCGCCCAGGCGGCGCATGCTCAGCGCGGAGAGGCCTTCCTC
The DNA here is from genome assembly GCF_042725875.1 of Streptomyces sp. NPDC127038. NCBI lineage: Bacteria > Bacillati > Actinomycetota > Actinomycetes > Kitasatosporales > Streptomycetaceae > Streptomyces > Streptomyces sp. NPDC127038. The sequence goes on from NZ_JBHXDQ010000005.1 coordinate 75,442, forward strand.
GTCCACCAGGTCCAGGGCGGCGGCGAGCACGCGTTCGCGGCTCAGCCGGCCGTAGTGACCCCGGTCGCTGGCCCGCCGTGCCGGCTCGGCGGCCTCGCCGTCCTTGTCCCGCGCCCGTTCCCTGGCCATGTCATGCCTCCGTACGGCCCGCCCGCCCGAAATCCCCGTTTCCTCCGACTCTATGCACCTGCGGGGCGAAAGTGTATGTATACAGCGTAAATGCAAGCCCTCCGGAGGAAAATCACCTGGTCAGCGTGCGGATCCGGGACACGGCCTTATCCTGGAGAAGCGGCAAAGAACACGGCGGCGTGGCTTCGATCATGAACGCACCCATCGAGGACTACGCCCTCATCAGCGATCTGGAAACCGCTGCCATGGTCGGCAGGGACGGTTCCCTCGACTGGCTGTGTCTTCCCCGGTTCGATTCGCCGGCCTGTCTGGCCGCGATGCTGGGGACACCGGACAACGGGTTCTGGCGGATCGCGCCGGTCTCGCGGGCGGAGCGGGCGCACTGTGCGAGCCGGGCGTACCGGCCGGACACCCTGATCCTCGAATCGCGCTGGGAGACGGACACGGGCGCCGCCCGGGTCATCGACTTCATGCCGCCGCGCAGTCAACTGCCCTGCGTCGTCCGCGTGGTGGAGGGCCTGTGGGGGTCCGTGTCCATGCGCAGCGAACTGCGGCTGCGCTTCCACCAGGGCCGGGTGGTGCCGTGGATCCAGACCGGTGAGGTCTGTACGGTCGCGGTAGCCGGTCCCGACGCCGTCTGGCTGAACGCCGAGGGCCTGGAGGCGGAACCCGGCGAAGACGGTTCCACCGTCCACGAGTTCACCGTTCGGGCCGGACGCAGGACGACGCTGACGTTCGTGTGGGCGCCCTCCTACCGGACCGAACCGCCCGCCCCGCTGGCCGTCCCGGCGGAGACGGTGCTCAAGGAGACCGGCGACTTCTGGCGGCGCTGGACGGCCCGGTGCCGGTACGTGGGACCCTGGCGCGACGCCGTGGTGCGGTCCCTGATCACGCTGAAGGCGCTGACCTACGCGCCCACCGGCGGCATGGTCGCCGCCCCGACCACCTCGCTGCCCGGCTCCATCGGCGGCGAGCGCAACTGGGACTACCGCTACTGCTGGCTGCGGGACTCCGCGCTCACCCTGTCCTGTCTGCTGCGCGGCGGCTACCGCGACGAGGCCACTGCCTGGCTGGGCTGGCTGGTGCGGGCCATCGCGGGGGAACCCGCCGATCTCCAGACCGTGTACGGCGTCGCGGGCCAGCGGCTCCTCCCGGAGACGGAGGCACCGTGGCTGCCCGGCTACGAGGGTTCGCGCCCGGTCCGCTTCGGGAACTCGGCGGTGAGCCAGTTCCAGCTCGACGTCTACGGAGAGGTGCTCGACGCGCTCCTGCTGTCGTTGCGCGCGGGCATCCCCATGCCGGGCCATGTGTGGAGGCTGGTGGAGGGCATGATGGCCCACCTCGGCCGCCACTGGCGCGAGCCGGACCAGGGTCTGTGGCAAGTGCGCGGGCCGGCACGGCAGTTCGTCCACTCCAAGGTCATGACCTGGGTGGCGGCGGACCGCGCGCTGCGCATGGGTGAACTGCTCGGCAGGAACGGCTCCTCGCGGGAGTGGCGGGCCCTTCGGGACGAGGTCCACCGGCAGGTGTGCCGGGAGGGCTGGGACGCCGGACGGGGATCGTTCGTCCAGTCCTACGGTTCGACGGACCTGGACGCCTCCGCGCTGCTGATACCCCGGCTGGGCTTCCTGCCCGCGGGGGACGAGAGGGTGATGGGCACCGTGCGGGCGATGCGGGGGCTGTCCGACGGCGGGTTCGTACGGCGGTACGCGCCGAACGGTCACGGCGTGCACGGGGTGGACGGGATGCCGGGCGGCGAGGGCGCGTTCGTGGCGTGCTCCCTCTGGTATGCCGACGCGCTGGCCGTGACCGGACACCGGGAGGAGGCGACGGAGGTGTTCGAGCGGGTGCTGGCGGTGCGCAACGACCTCGGGCTGCTCTCGGAGCAGTGGGACCCCGACGCCGGCCGCCAACTGGGCAACGCTCCCCAGGCGTTCAGTCATCTCGCGCTGGTGGAGACCGCGTTCCTGCTGTCGGAGCCCGAGGTGGCGGGATAGCCCGCCGGTGGTCCAGGGGCGTTCCTCGTGTCAGGTCAGCGGGTCGTTCCTCGGCGCGCCAGGAGGTCGGTCCTTGCGCGCCGGACGGTCAGTCCTTGGCGGAGGAGCGCCGGGCGGATCCCGCGTAGCCGTGCGGGTTGAGCTGCTGGAACCGCCACGCGTCCCGGCACATGTCGGCGAGGTCGCGCGAAGGGTGCCAGCCCCAGGCACGGGCGACGGCGTCGGCGTCCGCGACCAGCTCGGCGACATCGCCGGGCCGGCGCGGCACGATCGTGTAGGGAACGGGCGTGCCGCACGCGTCGGAGAAGGCCGACACCACGTCGAGGACCGAACTCCCCTTGCCTATGCCGAGGTTGTACACGTGCATGCCGGTCCCGTCCGCGAGATGGTCGAGCGCGACGCGATGGGCCTCGACGGTGTCCATGACGTGCAGATAGTCGCGGATCGCGGTCCCGTCCCGCGTCGGGTAGTCGTCGCCGAAGACGCTCAGGCGTTCCCGCCGCCCGATGGCCACCTGGGCCAGGCTCGGCAGCAGGTTCTCGGGGGAACCACTGGGGTCCTCGCCGAGCAGTCCGCTGGGGTGGGCGCCCGCCGGGTTGAAGTACCGCAGGCACAGCACGGTGTACTCGGGGCGGCGGCGGCAGACGTCGGCGAGGATCTGTTCGCAGATCATCTTGGAGGCGGCGTACGGATTCGTGGGCCGGGCCGGGGTGGACTCGTCGAGCGGTCCGTGGCCGGCCTCGCCGTAGACGGAGCACGACGAGGAGAAGACGAGCTGGTGCACGCCGTGTTCGTGCATGGTGTTCAGCAGCGCGGTCGTCCCGCCGACATTGGTGTCGTAGTAGTCGATGGGCATCCGGGTCGACGTGCCGACGGCCTTGTGCGCGGCGAAGTGCAGGACGGCGTCCACGGAGTGGCGGTCGAATACGGCCGACAGTGCGCGCCGATCACGGATGTCCAGTTCGTAGATGGTGCCGAGGAAACGGCCCGCGATGCGTTCCACGCGGGCGAAGACCTGTGGACTGCTGTTGGAGTAGTCGTCGACCACGATCAACTCGTAGCCGTGGTCGAGGAGTTCGACACAGGCGTGGCTTCCGATGAATCCTGCGCCGCCCGTGACGAGAATGGTCGAGGGGGCACTCATGGGCCCGGCTCCTTCGTGTGCGCGCGGGCGAAGCTCCTGAGCGAAGCGGACGGACGACGGCGTATGTTTACGACGTATATGTACAACTCTGCCCCCGTCCGTCCCGTGCGTCAAGCGGTGGCGCGCACCCCTGGTGGCGGGCCAGGAAGACGCGGCGGTCGCCAAGGGTGACCGGTGCGGCACCCCTGGCGACCACCGCGGCCTCGTCGTCAGCCCGCCAGTTCCCGGGCGCGCCGGGCCGCCTCACCGACCGGCGCGCGGTGCAGGGAACCGTGACCAGGCAGCAGCACGTCGGCGTCGAGCGCCTCGATGCGTTCGAGCGAGGCCAGGGCACCGGCGCGCTCGGTGTCGAACATCCGCGGCAGCAGCTGCGGACCCCGTATCCGGGAGGTGGGGTGCCCGCTCACCAGGGCGTCACCGGAGATCAGCACCCCGGCCTCCGGCAGGTGGTACACGCAGTGGCCCGGAGTGTGGCCGGGGGTGTGCACCGGGACGGGCCGGCCCGGCAGATCGAGCGGACCCGCGTGCGGGAACGCCTCCGGCTTCGTCATGGCCACGTCCGCCGTGCCGCCCGAGCGGATGGCGTGCACGGCCCAGGGCAGTACGCCCGGGCGCCACGCCTGCCGCATCACCTGCCCGATGCTCACCTGGTGGAGGAACTCGCGGCGCGCGTGCGGAACCTCGGACTCGTGCAGCTGGACGGGCGTCCCGTACGTCCGGTTCAGGAACTCCGCGGAGCCGAGGTGGTCGCTGTGCGCGTGGGTGATCAGCACGGCGGTCACGGCCTCGGGCGCGTGGCCGAGGGACTTCAGCGACGCCAGCAACTGCTCGCGGTCACCGGGGTATCCCGTGTCGATCAGGGTGACGGCGTCGCCCTCGGCCAGCACCACCCAGTTCGTGTTGCTGCCGTGCACCAGATGAACTCCGGCGGCTGCCTCGACGATCGCTTCCTCGCGCATGACCATCCTGACGTTGGATAACTGCGGCTGCCCAGGGGGCTCTGACAGGGCGAACGTATCGCGGGCGTGATCCATTCGGCGCCCCGCCGGCGCCGACGGCCCGAACCCGCCGGCCGAACGGCTCGGAAAATCCCGTGCCGGGTCCCCTCCCCGTTCCCTACACTCGCCACGGAATCACACACCGCCGCTCCGAGCGCGGGTGTGCCGCGACGAACGAGGGGAGCCGGGCCGTGCGTTACCGCACCGCTGTCGTCGTCCCCGCGTCGCAGTACGAGGTGATCCTCGTGTCCTCGTGGGCCCGGTACCGGCTGCGCGGCCGGAACCGGACGCCCGCGACGACTCTCTGACCCCCGCCCGTACGGCGGCGACCGCATGCCCGGTCGCCCTGCGCCGTGCCCGCCGCGGGTCCGCCACCGCCTGAACCCAGGTGTGTCGTCCGGGAATCGCGCCGACCCTTCTCCGGATCGTCCGAAAGGCCCACGGCCGTGCGTACCGACCTGCACCGTCACTTCACCGACCCCGTCACCGGCACTCTCGCCGCCGTCCGCAACCTGGGCATCCTCGCCCACGTGGACGCGGGCAAGACCACCGTGACCGAACGGATCCTCTATCTCACCGGCACCGTCCACAAACGGGGCGAGGTCCACGACGGCACCACCGTCACGGACTTCGACCCGCAGGAACGCGACCGCGGCATCACCATCTTCGCCGCGGCCGTCACCTGCGCCTGGGACGGCCACCGGATCAACCTGCTCGACACCCCGGGCCACGTCGACTTCTCCGACGAGGTGGAGCGCTCGCTCCGCGTCCTCGACGGCGCCGTCGCGGTGTTCGACGCCGTCGCCGGCGTCGAGCCGCAGAGCGAGTCGGTGTGGCGGCGGGCCGACCGGCACGGCGTCCCGCGGATCGCCTTCGTGAACAAGCTGGACCGCGCGGGCGCCGACCTGGACAGGGCCGTCGACTCGATCCGCGAACGGCTCCATCCGGCGCCGCTGGTCGTCCAGTTGCCCATCGGCACGGAGGACGCCTTCACCGGCGTCGTCGATCTGCTGCGGATGCGCGCGCTCGTGTGGGCCGACGGCGCCGAGTCCGCCGAGGAGATCCCGGTGCCGCCGGACCTGCTTGAGGAGGCGAGGCGCCGGCGCCGGCTCCTGGAGGAGGCGGTGGCCGAACTCCATCCGGCGGCCCTGGAGGAGTTCTGCGACCGCTCCGCCCTGTCCGCCGCGACCCTGTCGGCGGCGCTGCGCGACCTGACCCGCACGGGTGAGGGCGTCGTGGTGCTGTGCGGCTCGGCCTACCGCAACCGCGGTGTCGAGCCGCTGCTCGACGCGATGGTGGCCTACCTGCCCTCGCCGCTCGACGTGCCCGCCGTCCGCGGCACGCACGACGGCAGGGAGCAGGAGCGGGCAGCGGACCCCGAAGCGCCCTTCGCGGCCCTGGTGTTCAAGGTGAACGCCACCGCGACCGGACGGATGACGTATCTGCGGATCTACGCGGGCACGGTGGAGAAGGGACGGACGGTGCTGGACACGGGCACGGGACGCACCGAGCGGATCGCGCGCATCCTGCGGGTGCGGGCCGACCGCCACACGGAGCTGGAGTGCGCCGTGGCCGGTGACATCGTCGCCGTGATCGGGCCGAAGTCCGCCCGGGCCGGCGCGACCCTGTGCGCCCCCGCGGCGCCGCTGCTCCTCGAACCGCCGTCCGTCGCCGATCCGGTGGTGTCCGTGGCGGTCGAGGCGCGCAGGAGCACCGAGACCGACCGGCTGGTGTCGGCGCTGGCACGGCTGGCCGAGGAGGATCCCTCGCTGGTCGTCTGCACCGACCCCGAGACCGGACAGACGGTGCTGTCGGGCCTGGGAGAACTGCATCTGGAGGTGGCGGTGGAGAAGATCCGGCTCGCCCACGGGCTCGACGTCGCCGTCGGGCGGCCGAGGGTGTCCTACCGGGAGACGGTCGCCCGCGGGGTGTCCGGTCTGGTCTACCGGCACGTCAAACAGGACGGCGGCGCGGGGCAGTTCGCCCAGGTCGTCCTCGACGTGGAACCGCTGGGGACGGGCCCCGACGGTGCCGGGGGCGCGGCGACGGGCTTCGTCTTCCGGTCGGCGGTCACCGGCGGCCGGGTGCCGCAGGAGTACGTCCGTGCCGTGGAGGCGGGCTGCCGGGACGCCCTCACCGAGGGTCCCCTCGGCGGTCACCCGGTGACCGGGCTGCGCGTCACCCTCACCGACGGGGCGACCCATGTGAAGGACTCCTCGGAGACGGCGTTCCGCGCGGCCGGCCGGTTCGGGCTGCGTGAGGCGCTGCGGGCCAGCGCCATGATCCTGCTGGAACCCGTGGCCGAGGTCACCGTCACGGTGCCGGAGGAGGCCGTGGGCGCAGTCCTCGGCGACCTCGCGGCCCGTCGCGGCCGGGTCTCGGGCTCGCTCGCCCGGGGCGGCGCGTCGGTGGTCACCGCCACCGTGCCGCTGGCCGAACTCTTCGGCTACGCGACCCGGTTGCGCGGCCGGACCCAGGGCCGGGGTGTCTTCACCACCCGGCCCGCCGGCCTCGCCCCGGCCCCCGGGCGGGAGGCACGGGTCCGGTGACCGCGCACGGCCCCGCCCAGCCCCGACCCGGGCCGGGCGGGGCCGTCCGCCCCTCGGGGACCGTCGGGCGGGGCCCGTACGTACCCCGGAACTGGTGGCACCCCGGGACCGCCTGCACCCCGGGACCGCCCGCGCACCTGGACCGGGGCACCCAGGCACGGTCCGCCCCCGGCACCGGTCGCTCAGCCCATCCGGTCCTCGTCCGAGAGGTGTTCCACCGTCCTCCCGGTCGCGGTGAAGGTACGGGTCACCTGCCCCGAGGAGTACACCCACAGGATCCGCAGCGGGCGGTCGCCGACGTTCCTGAACAGGTGCGGGACGGGGGAGGGGACGTACGTGGTGTCGAACCGCCCGAGCCGCGTCGCCTCGCCGTCCACCACCACCTCCGCCTCGCCCTCCAGGACCGTCACGTGCTCGTCGCAGTTGTGCGAGTGCAACGGGGCTCCGGAGCCGACCGGGTACACGCTCATCCCGCTGGTGATCCGGTTCTCGCCGCCCGCCGAAGCCGTGGTGACGAGCGGTGTCGTCACCACGGCACCGCCCCGGTCCAGCGGGGGCACGGACGCGGCTTCGATGATCGTGGTCATCCGGAATTCCTCTCCCGTCGGGGGTGATGCGTCGACCGACGTTAGGCCGCGCCCTCGTGAACGGGTGCCGTCCGGCGTGCAGTTTTACCTTGCGTTCCGGGAAGGGTGAGCTTCCCGAACCCGGCTGTACCGTCGGCTGGCATCGCACGGCATCCCCGTACATGCCGGAAACACGCCGGAAAGAAAAGGCAGGTGGCAGCCACATGAGGCTCCCCGTTCTGACCGATGAGGACATGGAACCGCGCCAGCGGGAACTGGCCGCCCGTATCGCCGGCCGGCGCGGTGCCGTCCGCGGTCCCTTCCGGGTCTGGCTGCACAGCCCGGAGATGTGCGAGCGCGCCGAATCCCTCGGCGCCTTCGCCCGGTTCGACTGCTCGTTGCCCGAACGCCTGCGCGAGCTCAGTCTGTTGATGGCCGCCCGGAACTGGGACGCGCAGTACTCCTGGAACGCGCACGTGGACCGGGCGGTCGCGGCCGGTGTGCCGGAGGCCGCGGTCAAGGCCGTCGCCGAGAAGCGCGAGGCGGTCTTCGAGGACGAAGCCGACCAGGCCTTCTACCAGTTCTGCCGGGAGGTCCTGGAGGACCACTTCGTCCGCGACGAGACCTTCGCCGGGGCGCTGGCCCACTTCGGCCCCCGCGGCCTGGTGGACGCTATCGGCGCGCTCGGCAACTTCACCATGCTCGGGATGTGCCTGAACACCTTCCAGGTGGACCTCCAGGCCGATCGCGAGCCCCCCTTCCCCGACGTCCGCGGCCACGGGCGTCTGGCCCCCGGCGACGGACCGCGGCCGTGACCGCCCGCACGGACCGGGACACGGAGGCAGGCGCCGCGGTGACCGCGCGGACCCCGACGACGGCACCGGGCGACGCCGGGACGGCACCGCGTCCCGTGCTGCGCGTCCGCGGTGTCACCAAGCGCTTCGGCGGCGCCTCCGCGCTCACCGACGTCGATCTCGACCTGTACCCCGGCGAGGTGCACGCGCTCATGGGCATGAACGGCGCCGGGAAGTCGACACTGGTGCAGATCCTCTCCGGGGTGCACCAGGCGGACTCCGGCACCGTCGAGGTCGACGGACACACCCAGCACGGCCTCACCGTACGCAGGGCCCGACGGCTCGGCATCGCCTCGGTTCCCCAGCGCCGTGAACTGGCGATGGGCCTGACCGTCGCGGAGAACGTCCTGCTCGGCGACCTGCCCACCCGGCGCGGCGCCGTGCGCTGGAGGAAGCTCAAGTCCGAAGCGGAGCAGGCACTTTCGGGACTCGGCATCGACATCGACGGGGAGCGGACCGCGGGTTCGCTGACCGTCGCCGAACAGACCATGGTCGAGGTGGCGCGCGAAGTGCGTCGCGGCGGCCGGATCCTGATCCTCGACGAACCCACCGCCTGTCTGGGCGCGGAGGCCGCCCAGCGGATCAGGCGTCTGGTACGCACCTTGCGCGACGAGGGCGTCGCCGTCGTCTACATCTCGCACTACATCGACGAGGTCATGGCCGTCGCCGACCGGCTCACCGTGCTCCGCGACGGAGTCGTGGTGCACAGCGCCCCGGCCGCCGAGCTCGACCCGGACGCGCTGGTACGGGCCATGGTCGGCCGCGACGTCGTCTCGCGGCGCTCCGAACGCCCCGCGCCCCGGGACGGCGTCGGCCTCGCGGTTCGCTCCCTCAGCGACGGCCGGGCCGTCCGGGGCCTCGACGTCCAGGTGCGCAGGGGCGAGATCGTCGCGGTGCTCGGACCGGCGGGCGACGCCCAGTCCCGGCTGTTCGACCTGCTCTCCGGCCGGCGCCGCCCCGACACCGGTGAACTCCTCGTCGACGGCTCCCCGGTGCCGTTCGGCCGGGTGCGCGCCTCGCTCGCCGGCGGTCTGCGCTGCGTGACGGGCGACCGGAGGGCGCTCGGACTGGTCCCGGCCCTGTCCCTGGACGAGAACCTGATGCTGGCCGGCGACCGCCTGGCCCGCAGACGGCTGCACCGGCGGGGTGAACTGGCGCGCCGGGCAAGGCCGTTGCGGCGCAGCTACGGGGTCGTCTCGCTCGCGGGCAATCCGCCGGTGAGCGCCCTGTCCGGCGGCAACCAGCAGAAGGTGCTCCTCGCGAAGTGGCTTCAGACCGAACCGGCCGCCTGCTTCCTCGAAGACCCCACGAACGGTGTGGACATCGCCGCCATGGCCGACATCCACGCCCTGCTCGACGGCCTGGCCGCGCGCGGCACGGCCGTGCTGCTCGCCTCCTCGTCCGCCGAGGAGGTCATGCGACTGGCCGACCGGGTCGTCGTCGTCCGGGCGGGCCGGGTGGTCGCCGAGCACGACGTCACCGCCATCACCCGCGACGAACTCGTCGCCACCGCACTCGGAGGCCGGCCCCAGTGAACGTCACGACACGTCCCGACGCCCCGGACACCGGCGAACCGCGGGCCCGGAGGCGGCCCGGGAACCGGCTCGGCGTTCTGCGCCGCGCCCCGCACACCGGCCTGACGGCCGTCCTGGCCGTCGTGGTGCTGGCCACCGTGCTGCGGACCGACGCGTTCGCCACCGACACGAACGTCGTCAACATCCTGCGGCAGGTGAGCGTCACCGCCGTGATCGCCGCGGGTCTGACCCTGCTCATGACCGCGGGCGGCATGGACTTCTCCATGGGCAGCAATGTCTCCGTCACGACCGCGCTCGGCGCGCAGCTGCTGTCGCACGGTCACTCCACCGTCTTCACCGTGGCCGCCACGATCGTCCTCGCCACCGCGATCGGCCTGGTCAACGGGCTGGTCGTGACGTTCACGAACGTCGCTCCGTTCGTCGTCACCCTCGCCACGGCCACCCTGCTCGACGGAGTGGCGCTGCTGGTGCTCGACAGCGTCAGCGTCTCCATCGGCACCCGGATGTTCTCCCTGGGCAACGACGCGGTCCTCGGCGTCCCCTATCTGCTCGTCCTGGCCGTCCTGGTCCTGGTCGCGACGGCCCTGGTCATGCGGTTCACCGTGTTCGGCCGCGACGCCTACGCCATCGGCGGCAACGAACACGTGGCCCGGCTCAGCGGCATCAACGTCACCGCGCGCAAGCTCTCGCTGTACGCGCTCACCGGCGCCCTGTCCGGTCTGGCGGGCCTGATGCTGCTGTCCCGGCTCGGCTCCAGCAGTCCCGGCACCGGCGGGCTGTCCCTCCAGCTGACCGCCGTGGCCGCGGTGGTCATCGGCGGCACCTCGCTCGCCGGCGGCCACGGCACCGTCACCGGCACCGCGCTCGGCGTCGTGCTCCTCGGTGTGGTCGCCAACGCGCTCAACCTCCTCCAGGTGTCCAGCAATTACCAGCCGGTGTCCGTCGGCGCGGTCCTGCTCGTCGCGGCCGTCGCGAACGAGTTCCACAAATCCCGGTCCGTACGGAACTGACCCCGCCCGGCGCGCACACCCTTTCGTCCCCGCATTCCGCGGTCGATCTCCTCCCGAATTCCGCGGCCGCTTCGCCCTGCCCTCGACCGGCCATGAAAGGCGTACCACGATGAGATTCTCCGTCCGTTCCCGCCGCGCTCTGATCGCCGCGGCCGCCGGCACCACCCTGGTGCTGAGCGGTTGTACCGGCAACGACAACGCCGGTGCCGCCGGGGCGAGTTCCGGTGCCGTCACGCTCGGATTCGTCAACGGCGCGGACACCGAGTTCCACACGTGTCTCCAGAAGGCCGTCGAGCAGACGGCCAAGTCGGAAGGAGCCGCGGTCTACACGGCCAACTCCCACCAGAACGCGGGGACGGAACTGTCCAACATCGAGGACATGATCTCCCGCAAGGTCAGCGCGCTGATCGTGCAGACGGTCAACGTCGACTCGCTCGACGGCGACATAGCCAAGGCCAAGGCCGCCGGCGTGCCGATCTATCTGACCTCGGTCGCCCCCAACGACGCCAACGACATCCTGGGCGCGACGGTGGTCGACCTCCAGAAGGTGGGCGCCCTGGACGCCGACTGGGTGGTCAAGGACGCGGCGGGACGCGAGGTGAAGGTCGGGGTGATCGCGGGCGCCCCCGGTGCCGCCTCCGACCTGCTGGTGGGCGGGTTCACCAACGAACTGCCCGCCACCGCGAAGGTCGTCGCGAACCAGCCCGGCATGTTCAACCCGGTCAAGGCCCAGGAGGTCGCCGAGAACATGATCCAGGCCCACCCCGACCTGGACTACGCCTTCGTCGCCAACGAGGAGATGGGCTTCGCCGTCCGCAAGGCCTTCGACGCGGCGGGCGCCGAGGACGTCAGGATCGTGACCGTCAACGGCACCGACGAGGGCCTGGCCGCCGTGAAGGACGGCCGGTTCTCCGCCACCGTCGCCAACTCGGCCATGGTCATCGGCCGGACCGCGGTGAAGAGCGCCATCGGTCTGCTGGGCAGAGAAAAGGTTGACAAGATTGCCAACATTCCTCTTCTCTTGGTCACCAAGGACAACCTGACCAAGGCCCCGCAGTACTGCCCCACGTCGTAAGCCGTCGCCCGCGGACCGGCGCGGCCGGGGTCCGCACCGCCGTGAGACCCGTCCCGGGACGGAAGCGCCGCCCGCAGATCCCGAACGACCGGCACCGCCGCCGGGGCCCACCCCCGGCACGCGTGGGCCTCCGGAGGAAACATGGACCGCTTGCTCCTCATGCACAGCTTCGTCACCGTCGCGCAGGTCGGCAGCTTCAACGGCGCCGCCAAGAAGCTGGGGTCCTCCGGCTCGCTCGTGTCGCGCCATGTCGCCGAGTTGGAGCGGCAGGTGGGCGTCAGGCTGGTCAACCGCACGGCCCGCTCCGTCAGCCTCACCGAACCCGGCCAGCGCTATGCCGAGTTCGCCGCCCGCATCCTGGACGAGATCGAGGCCGAGGACGCCGGGATAGCCCAGCTCCACGACCGCGCCGAGGGAACGCTCAGCATCATCTGCCCCAAGTGGATCGGAAGCCTGGACCTGGGCGACGCGATAGCCGCCTTCTCCGCCGCCCACCCCAGGATCCAGGTCCGCTTCGAGCTGGGAGGCATGTCCGACCGGACCTACGACTTCCTCGACAGCGGATTCGACGTCGCCTTCCACACCCGGGACCTGCGGGACTCCAGCGTCCGCCTGAAGAAGATCGCCTCGCTCCCGTTCGTGCTGTGCGCGTCCGAGAAGTACCTCGAACGCGGTGGCCCGCTCACCGAGCCGAACGGGATCGCCGGCCACGACTGCCTCGTGCACGTCAACGACCCGGTCTGGCGCATCGGCCACGGCCACGCCTCGACCCTGCACAAGATCCGCAACATCGCCTTCTCGTCGAACTCCTACATCGCCCTCCAGAAGGCCGCCGTGCACGGGCGCGGTATCGCCCTGCTGCCGCAACGGCCCGCCTACGACGACCTGATCTCGGGCGCCCTCCGGGTCCTGCTGCCCGAACTCGCGGTCCCCGACCGCCCCTTGTACGCGATCTACGGACCCGGACAGGGGGCGCCGCGCAAGGTCAGCGTATTCCTGGATTTCCTCACCGCGTGGTTCTCCCAGAACCCCATTCCGGAGATCCGTTCCGGGAAACCGTAATACCGCTCTCCGGCCGCAAGAAACGATTGCGCATTCCGTCGGGCCCGGGCCGTTGAGCCCGCCGCCGCCCGAAACCTACGCTCACCGGGCGACCCGCGAAACGAGGAACCCATGGGAATCCAGAGAATCGAATCGGTCACCTACGGCATCGACGCCCTCGGCGAATGCGCCCGTTTCTTCGACGACTTCGGGCTCCTCCCGCTGGAACGGACCGACGAGCACGCCGTGTTCGGGACCCGCACCGGCCAGACCCTGCACCTCGACACCGCACCCGACACGCTGCTCCCGCCTCCGGTGGAATCCGGGCCCACGCTGCGGGAGGTGGTCTGGGGCGTCGACACCCCCGGGGAACTGGAACGCCTGGTGGCCGCGGCCGGACGCGACCGCCCCGTCCGGCAGGACGCCGCCGGCGTGTTCCACACCGTCGACGAGACGGGCTTCGGAGCGGGACTGACCCTCGCCCGGCCCCGGCCGGCCGACGTCCCGCCCCGGCCCGCCAACGTGCTGGGCAGCGTCACCCGCTGGAACACCGCGCTGGGGCCGGTCACCCGTGTACACCCGCTGCGCATGTGCCATGTTGCCCTCAACATCCCCAGGGAGGGCCGCGAGCGGGCCGTCGCGTTCTACGTGGACCGCCTCGGGTTCCGGCCCACCGACGTCGTCGAGCCCATGGGCGTCTTCATGCGGGCACCGGGCGACGACGACCAGCACACCCTGCTGCTCTGCCACCGCCCCGACAAGGCGGGCGTCAACCACGTCGCCTACGAGGTACCCGGCTTCGACGACGTCGTCCAAGGCGGCAACCACATGATCGACCGGGGCTGGCGCGAGGCCCGCAGACTCGGCCGCCACACCGTCGGCTCCAACGTCTTCCGTTTCGTGCACGCGCCCTGCGGCGGGCGCGTCGAGTACGCCGCCGACATGGACCGGGTCGACGACTCGTACGAGACCCGCGTCCACACGGACGCCCCGCCGCACCACATCTGGGCCCTGCGCACCAACCGCGACCAGCAGGACGCCCCGGCCTCCTGACCGGTCCGCCTCCCGCCATCCCCCTCCTCCTTCCGCCCCACCGTCCGGCCCCCGTGCCGGGTGCCTCCGCCGCCCGGCCCCGCGCCGCGGCCCCACCGTCTTCTCCACCGGCCTGAGAGGGCTCCCACCCATGACCACCGACCACGGCTATCCCGCCGTCCGCCTGTACATAGCGGGGCGATGGTGCCCGGGCGCCACCGGACGCACCGCCCCGATCGTCGACCCGGCCACCGAGGAGGTGATCGGAGAGGTCCCCCTGGCCACCGCCGCCGACCTCGACCGCGCCCTCGACGCCGCCGCACGGGGATTCAGGACCTGGCGGGACACACCCGTCGCCCGGCGCACCGCGATCCTGCACACCGCGGCCGACCTGCTCACCGAGCGGGCCGCCGAGGTCGGCCGGATCATGACCCTCGAACAGGGCAAACCCCTCGCCGAGGCCACCGGAGAGGCCCGCCGTGTCGCCGACACCCTGCGCTGGCACACCGACGACGCCCGCCGCGCCTACGGCCGCATCATCCCCTCCGACCCCGGCACCCTGCTGTCCGTACGCCGTGAACCGGTCGGCCCCGTAGCCGCGTTCGTCCCCTGGAACTTCCCGGCCGGCGGCCCCATGCGCAAGATCTCCTCGGCCCTCGCCGCGGGCTGCTCCCTCGTCCTCAAGGCCTCCGAGGAGACCCCGGCCACGGCCGCCGCCCTGGTCGGCTGCTTCGCGGACGCGGGACTGCCGGACGGTGTCCTCAACCTCGTCTTCGGCGAACCGGCCCAGGTGTCCGCCCACTTGATCGCCTCGCCGGTCGTCCGGCTCGTCGCCTTCACCGGCTCGGTCCCCGTGGGCAAACTGCTCGCCGCCGCCGCGGGCGAGGTGATGAAGCCGACCCTGATGGAGCTGGGCGGCCACGCCCCCGTGATCGTGTGCGCGGACGCCGACCCCGCCCGCGCCGCCCGCCGCGCCGCACAGGCCAAGTTCGCCAACGCCGGCCAGGTCTGCACCTCGCCCAGCCGCTTCCTCGTGCACGAGAGCGTCGTCGACGACTTCACCGCCGAGTTCGTGAAGGCGGCCGAGGCCGTCGTCGTCGGGGACGGCCTGGCCGAGGGCACCACCATGGGACCCCTCGCCAACGAACGCCGGCTCCGCGCGATGGAGCGGCTGACCGCCGACGCCGTACGCCGGGGCGCCACCGTCCGTACCGGCGGCGAACGCCTGGAACGCGCCGGCTACTTCTTCGCGCCGACCGTCCTCACCGACGTGCCCCCGGACGCGGACCTCATGCGCGAGGAACCGTTCGGGCCGATCGCGCCCATCAGGGCGTTCGGCGACCTCGACGACGCCCTGCGCACCGCGAACGAACTGCCCTACGGCCTCGCCGCCTACGCGTTCACCGAGTCCGCCGCCACAGCCGAACACCTGGTGCGCGAGCTGGAGGCGGGCATCCTCTCCGTCAACCACTGCGGCGGCTCGGTCAGCGAGGCGCCCTCGGGCGGCGTCAAGGAGAGCGGCTACGGCAGGGAGGGCGGACCCGAGGCACTGGACGCCTATCTGATCACCAAGCGCGTCTCCCACCTCCTGGCGGGCTGACCGTCATGAGGTACACCAGGGTGTCGGCCGGTGGCCGGGCCGTCTGGGGCCGTGTGCGGGAACGGGACGTCGAACTGCTGTCCGGGTCCCCGCTGGAGGCCATGCACGGGCCTTCGTACGACGGCGGCCCCGGCCCCACCGTCATCGGCACCGTACCCCGCGCCGACGCCGTCTGGCTGCCGCCCGTCGTCCCGCCCGTGTTCTACGCCGTCGGCCTGAACTACCCCCGGCACATCGCGCACTGCGGCGCCGAGGTCCCGACGCGCCCCGAAGTGGGCTACCGGGCCAACAGCGCGCTGACCGGCCACGGCCGGCCCATCGTCAGGCCGGCCGGTGTCGAGGGCCGGTTCGAGGCGGAGCCGGAACTCGTCGCCGTCATCGGCCGCACGCTTCGGCACGCCTCGTACGAGGAGGCCCGCGCCGCGGTGTTCGGCTGGACGATCGGCAACGACGTCAGCGCCCGGGACTGGCAGCACCGGGACCGCACGCTGTGGCGCAGCAAGAACAGCGACACCTTCAAGCCGATGGGCCCCTGGATCGAAACGGACGTCGACGCGCTCGCCCAGACGACCACGCTCCGGGTCAACGGCGAGGAGCGGGCCGCGTTCCCGACCGGCGACATGGTCTTCGACCCGTACGAGTACATCGTCGAGATCACCCGGCACATCACCGTGCGCCCCGGCGACGTGCTGTGGATGGGCGCCGAGTCGACCTGCCGGATCGAGCCCGGCGACACCGTCGACATCGAGATCAGCGGCATCGGCGTGCTCTCCAACCCCGTTCGAACGGAAGGGAATTCCGCATGAGCAAGGCCCCGCGCTACATCCACCACGTCAACTTCCCCACCACCGACCCCGACCGCACCGCCGAGTGGTACACGAAGGTCTTCGGGATGAAACGCATCATGCCCAGGTCCAACACCCGGGTCGTGCTGATGACCCGCGGCACCTTCGACCTGCACTTCACCCCGGTAGAGGAGATGGAGCGCATGGCGCCCTACCACTTCGCCGTCGAGGTCGACGACTGGGACGAGTTCCTCACCCATCTGAACGAACTGGGCATCCGGCACACCCGCCCGATCGAACGCCCCGAGAACCAGTCGAAGTTCTGCTACATCCACGACCCCGACCACACCATGATCGAGCTGGTCTTCCACGGCAGGCGCCCCGACTGAGCGTGCACGCGGCGAAGTTCAACCCCCCTTTGAACCGCTAGGAGTTATCTCCCATGCCCTACGCCGACTCCGACGGCACCTCCCTCTACTACGAGCGCCACGGCACCGGCCCGGCCATCCTGTTCGTCCACGGCAGCGGCGGCAACCACGCCGCCTGGTGGCAGCAGGTCGCCGCACTGCGTTCCGAGTTCACCGTCGTCACCATGGACCTGCGCGGCTTCGGCAGGTCCGACTCCTCGATGCCGGAGTTCGACGGCCAGGACTTCCCCGGCGACGTCCTCGCGGTCCTGGACGCCGAGGACCTCACCGATGTGATGCTGGTGGGCCAGTCCATCGGCTCGGTGGCCGCCCTGCGCGCCGGCCTGCTGCGCCCCGACCGGGTCCGGGCCGTCGTCCTCGGCCACTCCCTCGGCGGCATCAGCCACCCCGAACTGCGCGAACTGGCCGCCGCCGACCGCGCCGAGGCCGTCAAGCTCCCCGTCGTCGACCGCCTGCTCACCCGGCGCTTCCAGCGCGAACACCCCGACCGGACCTTCCTCTTCCGGCAGATGGGCACCTTCAACGTCGCGAGGATGGCCGACCTGCGCAACCTCGACACCGACGGGCCCACGCTGCGCGCCATCGAGGACTCGGGCGTCGAGATCGCGTTCCTCCTCGGCGAGAAGGACGCGGTGCTCAGCGTGAAGACCGTGACCCGCGCCCATGAACTGCTCCCGGGCTCCCGCCTGGAGATCGTGCCGGAGGCCCCGCACTCCATGTACTGGGAGACACCCGGTCCCTACAACCGGGCCGTCGCACAGCTGCGCCGCACCCTCGGACGGAAGGAAGCCGCATGAACAGCCTCACCCTCGACGCCGCCGAGGAGATCGCGGACGCGGCACTGAAACGGGCCCGGGCGCTGGGGAAGGCGGTGAGCGTCGCCGTGGTCGACGCGGGAGGCTTCGTCGTCAGCGTCCGCCGCGACGACGGCGCCCGCCCGCTGACCCCGGACATCGCCCGTGCCAAGGCGTACACCGCGGCCGTCATGCAGCGCCCCGGGAAGATGCTGAGGAAGTGGCAGGAGAGCCAGCCCGTGTTCTTCGCGCAGCTCTCCCAACTGCCGGGCGCCGCACTGCCCATCATGGCCGCCGAGGGCAGCGTCACCATCAAGAAGGACGGCGGGATCATCGGCGGGCTCGGCATCGCGGGCGGCACCGCGGACGAGGACCAGCGGGTCGCCGACGAGGTCCTCGCGTCCCTCGGCTACGAACTGGAGTTCGCGGCCTGGGGTGTCGCGGCCACCGAGCCGACGAGGAAGGGTGCCTGAGCCATGGCGGACACGTTCAACTACCGCATCGACCACCACGGCAGCCTGGTCCGCCCGGCCGGCCTCACCCGCCCGGGCGACGATCCGGCGGCACTGGACGACGCGGTCGAGGAGGCGGTCGCCCTCCAGCGCAGGGTGCGCTCCACCGTCGTCACCGACGGCGACTTCCCGTACGAGGACTTCCGCGGCGCCGTGCTCGGCCGGGTCTCCGGCTTCCGGCGTACGGGAGGGACGGGACCCGGCGGACTGGCCCGGTGGGTGGCCGAGACGCTGCCCAAGGCCGACGCCCCGCTGCTCGCCGACCGGGCGGCCCGGCTCGCCGGGCTGACGGTGATCGCGCCCAAGGTGTCCCTGCCCTCCCCGGCCTATCTCGCCGCCACCACCTTCGACCCGTCCCTCGCCGGCTCCGGCGGTCCCGCCTCGGCCCGTGAACTCGGCGAGGCCCTGGCCGAGATCATCCAGGCGGAGATCGAACTGCTGGTCTCCCGGGGCGTGCGGCTGATCCAGCTGAACAACCCTCTGCTGCTCGGCCACCTCGCGGCCGAACCGGCCGTTCCCGACGCCCTGTCCTTCGAGGACACGCTCGCCGTGGAGGCTCTGGCCGTGCGTGCGCAGGAACGCCCCGAGGGGGTACGGATCGGAGTCTGCCCCGGCTGGGAGGCGCCGGGCACGGTGGACAGGTCGGGCGCCGAGCGGCTGTACGGCGGCATCCCCGCCGACCGCTGGATCCTCCCGTACGACCGGGGCACGGCCGCCGAACTCGATCTGCTCAGGGCGCTGCCGGAGGACCGTGACGTGTGCCTCGGCGTCGTCGACGCGACCACTCCCGAATTGGAGGAGATCGACACGGTGCTGGTCCGCATCGACGCCGCCGCCGAGGTCAAGGACATCGAGGACATGGCCCTCTCGCCGTCCCGGGGATTCGCCGACCTCGCGGCACGGCCGTTCGTCGGCGCCGAGCACCAGCGCCGCAAACTGGTCCTCGTGGAGACCCTCGCCCGGTACTGCTGGGGCAACGAGTTCTGAACCCGCCGCCGGTCCGGCCGGGAGCCACGGGGGGGGGCTCCCGGCCGGAGGGATCCACGACAGGGCCTCTTTTCAGAGCACTTCGGCGAACGTGACCGTGCGCTCCGTCAGCAGCGGCAGCACCCGGCCGACGATCAGTTCCGTGAAGTGGTCCGCCGCCCGGTGCGCCTCGAAGCCCGCCCGGTCCGTGTACCGCTCGTAGAGCACGAACGAGCCCGGCCGGTCGACCTCGGCGTGCACCTCGTAGGCGAGGTTCGCCGGTTCGGCGGGAGTGAGTTCGCGCATCCTCAGGAGCGCGGCGCGCACCGCGTCCGCGTCGGCGGGCGCGCACCGGTAGTGGGCGACGACTGCGAAAGCCATGTGTTTCCTCCGTAGGGGGCCGTGGGGGCCGTGGGGGCCGTCGGGCCCGCCGATTCCAGCATGAATCCCCTGATGGGCGACCCGCGCGCGGCGCAAGCAATGTCTGCCTGCGCGGGTCTGGCAGACCGGGCCCCCGCTCGTGTGTTGTCGGTGCGACCGGCCCGGCACGCCCGCCGGTGCCGGGGCCGACCAGCTTCCCCGGTCCCCGGACCGGATCACCCCCCGGTCCCCGGACCGCCCCACCCGCTGACCGCGGCCCGCGCCGCGGCGGACGAGAGAAGTGATGCCGATGCGAACCCTGGAGACCCTCCTCGGCGGGGAGTGGGTGGTGACCGGCGCGTGGATCGACGTCCACGACCCCGCCGATCCGCGCACCCCCGTGGCCCGCGTTCCCGCGCTGGGCCCCGCCGAGGTCACCGAGGCATACGACCACGCCGAACGGGGCTTCGCGCTCTGGAAGCGCACCAGCCCCTTCGAGCGCGCCCGGATCATGACGGACGCGGCCCGGCTGCTGCGCGAGCGCGTGACGGCGGTCGCCGAGGACCTCAGCACCGAGATGGGCAAGACCCGCGCCGAGGCGACCGCGGAGACCCTCAAGGCCGCCGACTTCCTGGAGTACTACGCGGGACCGGCCCGCCAGGGCTACGGCACGCTCGTGCACGACGTACGCCCGGACACCCGCACCCACCACCAGCTCGAGCCCATCGGCGTCGTCCTCGCGATCACCCCCTGGAACGACCCGCTGATCACCCCCGCCCGCAAGCTCGCCCCCTGCCTCGCCGCGGGCAACGCGGCCATCCTCAAGCCGGCCACCGACACCCCCCAGGCCGCCCTGCACCTGGCCCGCGCCCTGCACGACGCGGGCCTGCCCGCCGGAGTCCTCGGCGTGGTCACAGGACGCGGCGCGGACGTCTCCGAGGCACTGCTCGGCGATCCGCGTCTGGCCGCCGTCACCTTCACCGGCAGCAACGAGGTCGGCGAGGGCCTGCGAGCCGCGCTCGCCCACACGAACGTCCGCTTCCAGGGCGAACTCGGCGGCAAGAACGCCACCGTGGTCCTCGCCGACGCGGACCTGCCCGCCGCCGCCCGGGCCGTGGCCGCGGCCGGCTTCGCCCAGGCGGGACAGCGCTGCACGGCCACCAGCCGGGTGATCGTCGAGCGGCCCGTGTACGAGGAGTTCACCGCGCTGCTCCTCGCCGAGACCGCCGCCCTGCGCGTGGGCCCGGGACGGGCCGCCGGGACCACGATGGGGCCGCTGGCCGGCGCCCGGCAGCGGGACGACGTCCTCGCCGCGATCGAGCGCGCCGTCAAGCAGGGCGCGAGGATCCTCGCCGGCGGCGGCCGGCCCGCGGACGAGGCGCTGGCCCACGGCTGTTACGTGGAACCGACGGTGCTCGGCGAGGTGGCCCCCGACCTGGACATCTGGCGCGAGGAGGTGTTCGGGCCGGTCGTCGCGCTGTGCGCGGTGGACTCCTTCGACGAGGCCGTCGAGGCGGTCAACGACTCGGTCTTCGGCCTCGCCGCCGCCGTGTTCACCCGGGACCTGGGCGCCGCCCACCGGTTCGCGGACGAGGTGGAGTGCGGCCAGATCGCGGTGAACACCACGACCTCCGGCTGGGACGTCCACCACCCCTTCGGCGGCTTCCGTGACTCCGGGTCGCCGTTCAAGGAGCAGGGCGAGGAAGGGCTGCGCTTCTACACCCGGGTCAAGACCGTCGCCCTCCACTTCGGTGCCTGACGGGCCGGAGGGCGACGGCGTGAGCGACAGGAGGAGGAGAGGGATGGCTGACGAGACGATCGCCGTCGTGGGCGCGGGAATCGTGGGTCTGGCCACGGCACGGGAGATCGCGCTGCGCCGGCCCGGGACGCGTGTCGTGGTCCTGGACAAGGAGCGCGAGGTCGCCGTCCACCAGACCGGCCACAACTCGGGCGTGGTGCACGCCGGGATCTACTACAGGCCCGGCAGCCTGAAGGCCCGTCTGTGCACCCGGGGCGCGGCGATGATCCGGGAGTACTGCGAGGACAGGCGGCTGCCCCTCGCCGCGTGCGGGAAGCTCGTCGTGGCCGTCACGGACGACGAACTGCCGCGCCTGGAAGCCCTGTACGCCACGTCGCTGGAGAACGGGGTGCCGGGGCTGCGCCGGGTCGAGGCGGGCGGGATCCACGAGATCGAGCCGTACGCGACCGGCCTCGCGGCGCTCCACTCGCCGCGGACCGCTGTCACCGACTACACCGCGATCGCCCGGTCGTTCGCCCGGGACGTCGTGGACTCCGGCGGCGAGGTGCGGCTGGGGTTCCCGGTCACCCGCGTCACCCGCCGCACCGGCGGCGGCGTCGAGGTCGCCTCCGGCGACGAGACCCTGCGGGCCGACCGCCTGGTGCTCTGCGCGGGACTGCACAGCGACACCGTCGCCCGGCTCGCCGCCCCCGGCCGGGGGCGCCGCGGCGACGGGGACGAGCCGCGGATCGTGCCCTTCCGCGGCGAGTACATGAGGGTCGTCCCGAGCAGGGCGCCGCTGGTCCGCGGCCTCATCTACCCCGTGCCCGACCCCCGTTACCCCTTCCTGGGCGTGCACTTCACCCGCCGCGTGGACGGTTCGGTGGAGGTCGGGCCCAACGCCGTCCTCGCCCTCGCCCGCGAGGGCTACCGCCGCTCCGACGTCGACGTCCGCGAACTCGCCCGCCTCGCCCGCTTCCCCGGCACCTGGCG
This sequence comes from Streptomyces sp. NPDC127038, assembly GCF_042725875.1. NCBI lineage: Bacteria > Bacillati > Actinomycetota > Actinomycetes > Kitasatosporales > Streptomycetaceae > Streptomyces > Streptomyces sp. NPDC127038. The sequence goes on from NZ_JBHXDQ010000005.1 coordinate 97,548, forward strand.
TCTGGCGCGGGAACACTGGCGCACCGGAGTCAAGGAGATGCGCGGATCCCTGTCGGTGGACGTCTACATGAAGGCCGCCAGGGCGTACGTCCCGGCCCTCGGCCCCGCCGACGTCGTACGCGGCGGAGCCGGCGTCCGCGCCCAGGCGCTCGGCCGGGACGGCTCGCTGCTGGACGACTTCGTGATCCATCGGACGGACGGCGTCACCGCGGTGCGCAACGCGCCCTCGCCCGCCGCGACCTCCTCGATGGCCATCGCCGAACACCTCGCCGACCTCGTCCTCGGCGACACCCGCGCAACCTGAACATGCGCCGTGCGCGGGGGACTTCCGCGCAAGAACTGCTTGCGCTCCCAGCGCTCGGCAAAGCACTCCCGCCGACCTAGCGTTCCCTCCGCACCACACCGGCACCCCCTTCCCCTCCGCACAGAACGGCAGGTCACATGTTCGTCGTCGACACCCAGATCCACATCTGGAAGGAAGAGACCCCGGACCGCCCCTGGGTCCCGGGCGCCCGGGAGCGCATCCGGCTCAACGGCCACCGGGAGGAGCCCTTCTCCTACGAGGAGGCGCTGGAGCTGATGGACGAGGCCGGCGTCAACCGGGCGCTGATCCTGCCCCCGTCCTGGGAGGGCAACCGGATCGACTACGCCCTGGAGGCCTGCGAGGCCCACCCCGACCGCTTCGGCATCATGGCCCGCGTCCCCCAGGACGACGCCGTCGAAGGCACCGCGCTGCTCAAGGACTTCGCCCGCAACCCGTACATCAAGGGCACCCGGCTCACGTTCCACCGCCCGCAGGACCGCAACTGGATGATCGACGGAACCAACGACTGGTACTGGCCGATCGCGGAGGAACTCGGCGTCCCCACCATGGTCCACGCGCCGATCTGGAAGCGCGAGCTCGGCGAGATCGCCGCCAAGCACCCAGGACTGAAGATCATCATCGATCACATGGGCATCATGGCCCGCTGCGTGGACGACGCGATCGGCTACTGGGTCCAGGAGACCGCCGACCTGGCCGTCCACCCCAACATCTACGTCAAGGTCTCGGCGCTCCCCGGCTACTCCACGCAGCCCTTCCCGAACAGGAACATCGAGAAGTACGTCCGCGAGATGGTCGACAAACTTGGGCCCCAGCGGTGTTTCTACGGCACCGACATCACCCGTCTCCTCGGTCACGGCGTCACCTACACCGACACCATCGAACAGTTCACCCAGCACTGGGACTTCACCCCCGAGGAACTGGAGTGGATCCTCGGCCGGGGCATCTGCGAGGTCCTCGACTGGCCGATCGAAGGCTGAGGGCGCGCGGAGATGACGGACACCGAGAACACACCGTACGCCGGCGGCCGGGACGGCGGCGAAGCGCTCGTGGCGGCCTTCGACGCCGTCGGCGCCGACCACGTCTTCTGCTCGTCGGGTTCCGAATGGGCCCCGGTCTGGGAGGCACTGGCCCGGCGGCACCGCGACGGCGTGCCGGCCCCGGGGTATCTGGACCTCACCCACGAGACGGTCGCCGTCGGCATGGCCACCGGCTACGGCCTCCTCGTCCGCCGCCCGCAGGCCGTGCTCCTGCACGCGGCCCCCGGCCTGCTCCAGGGCTCCATGGCGGTCCACGGCGCCCTGCTCGCCGGCGTCCCCATGGTCGTCGCCTCCTCGGAGTCGACCACCTACGGCGACGGACCCGGACAGGACCCCGGCGGCCAGTGGTACCGCAACCTGTCCGTCGTGGGCGGACCGCAGGGCATCGCACGGCCGTTCACCAAGTGGTCCAACGAGGCCGCCGCGGTGCACACCCTGCCCGCCATGGTCACCCGGGCCGCGGAACTGGCCTGGCGGGCACCGGCCGGTCCGGCCTACCTGAACATCCCGCTGGAGATCCTGCTGGAGGAGTGGGACGGCCGCGAGCCCAAGCCCGTCGTCCCGCCCGGATCGACCCACGCTTCCCCCGAAGAGGCGGACCTCGTCGCCGAGTTGATCCGTAACGCGAGCACGCCCGTGATCGTCACCGAGACGGCGGGCCGGGAAGCGGGCGGCTTCGAGGCCCTGGTCGCTTTCGCCGAGGCCTGGGACATTCCGGTCGTCGAACCCGACTCGGCCGTGTGCGCCAACTTCCCCCGCACGCACCCGCTCCACGCCGGCTCTGACCTCGCCCCCTGGATGGACGAGGCCGACCTCGTCCTCCTCGTCAACTGCCGGGCCCCCTTCTACCCGCCCTCGCGCCGCCCGTCCAAGGCGCGGATCGTGGTCGTCGACCAGGTTCCGCACCGCCCGCACATCGCCTACCAGGTCCTCTTCGCCGACCACTACCTGGAAGGAGGCGTCACCGACACCCTGCGCACGCTGACCGAGCGGGCGCACACCCGGCCGCCCGGTCCCGGTGCCACCGCCACCGCCACCGCGCGCCGGGCGGAGCACGAGCGGCGGCATGCGGACGAGGAGGCCGCCGTCGCCGCGGCCGAGGCCAAGGCGGCGCGGTCCGAGGGCGTCGACCCGGTGCACGTCGCGGCCACCCTGCGCAGGCTGCTCGACGGCCGGGACGCGGTCGTCGTCGACGAGACCATCACGCACAGCCGTGTCGTCAGACGCCATGTGCGCACCACCGGCCCCGACTCCTACTTCTACGTCCAGGGCGGACTCGGCCAGGGCATCGCCGTCGCGCTCGGCGTCAAACTGGCGGCGCCCGAGCGGCCCGTGGTGCTGACGATCGGCGACGGCGCCTTCGCGTACAACCCGGTCGTCCCCTCGTACGACGCCTCGAACGCCTACGGTCTGCCGCTGCTGATCGTGGTCTTCAACAACCGTGTCTACAAATCGATGAACCTCAACCACCGCAGGTTCTACCCCGGCGGAGCGGCGGCCGAGACCGGCGAGTGGCTGGGTACGGACCTGCGCCGGCTGCCCCGGCTCGCCGCGTTCGCCGAGCCGTTCGGCATGCACACCGAGACCGTCGACGCGACGGACGCTCTCGCCCCCGCCCTGGAGCGCGCGCTCAAGGCCGTGGCCGAGGGCACCACCGCCGTCGTCGACGTCCTCGTCACCCGCTGACCCAGGAGGCACCCGCCACCATGACCGTCACGCCGACACCCCCGCAGGGCAAGGTGCTCGTCCCCGCCGGCGCACTGCGCGACCTCGCCGCCGCGCTCCTGGAGAAGGCCGGCCTGTGTCCCGGGCACGCCCGGACCACCGCCGACGTGTTCGTCTGGGCCGCGCTGCGCGGCATCGACTCCCACGGCACCGCGCGCGTCCCCGCGTACCTCGAACTGCTCGCGAAAGGGGTGGCCAACGCCCGTCCCGAGATCACCGTCACCTCGGGGGCCCCGGCGGTCGCCGTCCTCGACGCCGACCGGGCGCCCGGACCGGTGGCCCTCACCGCGGCGGCCGAGGAAGCCGTCGCCCGGGCCAGGGAGACCGGCGTCGCTGCCGTCGGAGTGCGCCGCACCGTGCACACCGGGGCCATCGGCTACTACGTCTCGAAGATCGCCGAACAGGGCCTGATCGGACTCGCGTTCGTCGCCGGCATGCCCAACATGGGCTACACCGGGGCCAAGGGCGCGGCCGTGGCGACCAGCCCGCTCGCCGTCGCCGTACCGGCGCGCAGCCATGCCCCGCTGCTCCTCGACATGGCCACCGCCACGATCGCCCTGGGCCGGATCAGGCAGGCCAGGGCCGGTGGCACCCCGCTGCCCGAAGGCGCCGCCGCCACCGCGGACGGGACCCCCACCACCGACCCGGAGCGTGCCGTCATGCCGCTGCCGCTGGGGGGCGCCAAGGGATCGGGCATGTCGCTCGCATTCGAGCTCCTGACCAGCGTGCTCGTCGGCGCTCCCATCTTCGCGGCCTTCCACTCCGACGACCCGGGGGGCCGTGAACACCGCCAGAACGCCCTGATCGTCGCCATCGACCCGGCGGCCTTCGGAGACGCCGGGGCCTTCACCGACGCCGTCGACGCCACGCTGGCCACCCTCAAGTCGCTGGCCCCCGCGGACGGTTCGCAGGGGGTGTTCTACCCGGGCGAGCGCAGTGCCTCGGTCGCGGCGCTGCGCGCGGGGGAGGGGGTGCCGGTGGCGGCCGGGGTGTGGCGCGAACTGGCCGGGAGCGCGGCCCGGTTCGGCGTGGAGGTGCCCGAGGTGGTCTAGGAGGGCTCCCGGACGGGGGCGTGGACGGCGGGGCGGCCCGGTGTCCGTGGCAGGCGCGACACGTCTGGCGCGGTACCGGGCCGCCCCGCCGTGCGCGTACTGCACGGCGAACGCCCGTGAGGGCGGGGCCTATTGGAAGTCGCAGCCGGGGTTCGGGGCGTCCTCGGAGAAGGGTGAGCCGTGGGGCAGTACGTAGAGGACGTCGAGGACCAGCGGCCTTTTGCCGAGGTTGCGTCCGATGTGGACGTTGCCGGGTCCCGGCGGCTCGGTGAGGGAGTCGCCCTTGCGGTAGAGGCCGTCCCGCGCGCACGTCGCGTCGTAGTGGCTGAGGGTGCCCTCCTTCACGTACCCGTAGAGCGGGCCGTCGTGGTAGTGCCAGCCGGTCGCCTGGCCGGGCGGGACGGTGATCTCCCGCAGGGTGTAGTCCGTTCCGTCGACGGTGGTCTGCGCGAGGACCCTGCCGCTGACGCCAGGGCCCGGCGGGGTCGCGTGGGCAGGGGCGGCGACGAGGGTCAGACACAGGGCGGCGAACACCGCCGGACCGGTGCGGAGCGAGGCGCGCATGCGGTGAGTCCCTTCGGCCGATGCTGAGTCGGGCTGTGACGGACGAGGTTCATGGTCGGGCCGTCCCCGGCGCGCCACAAGCGGTGTGCGGCGGTTGGCGGCAGGGCCCGTCCGGCGCTTCACGTCGTGCCCGGTCACCGGACCCGCGGGTTCCGCCCACGCCATGGTCGGCAACATGACGAACAAAATTGTTGACAATCTTGTTGGTCTAGATTTACGTTCGACAGGCACTCACTCAGGGAGGGCGCAATGCAGAAGGAAGCCCGTCCAGGCACCGGCGAGCAGGCCAAGCAGCACGCGTTGGCGGAGCTGCGGACGGCGATTCTGCGCGGAGAGATGGCACCGGCCCAGCGGCTGGTGGAGAACGAACTCGCCGAGCAGTTCGGCGTCACCCGGGCCAGCGCGCGGGCGGCGCTGATCGAGCTGGAATCGGAGGGACTGGTCGAACGGATCCGCAACCGCGGATCACGCGTCCGGGTGGTGACCGTGGAGGAAGCGGTCGCCATCACCGAGTGCCGCATGGCGCTCGAAGGACTCTGCGCCGCCAAGGCGGCCGTCCTGGCTACCGATGACCAGCTCGCCGAGCTGGCCGGCCTGGGCGACGCCATGGTCAAGGCGGTCGCCGACGGCGAACCGGTCACCTACTCCGAGCTCAACCACGAAGTGCACGCCCGGATCAGGGAGTTCTCCGGCCAGCGGACGGCCGTGGAGCTCCTCGAACGGCTCAACGCCCAACTGGTGCGCCACCGCTTCCAGTTGGCCCTGCGCCCGGGCCGCGCCCAGCAGTCCCTGAGTGAACACCTGGCCATGATCGAGGCGATCGGGGCCAGGGACCCGCAGGCGGCCGAAGCGGCCGTCCGCGCCCACCTCGGCAGCGTGATCGAAGCGCTGCGCGACTGACGTACCGCGCGGCGACGCACGGTACGGCGGACGGCCGGGGCGGGCGCCCACCTGTCCACCAAGGAGATTGCCGCGATGACGCACGGCCACACGCCCGCCGCCCCCGAACCCCCGGTCCCGCCGGGGGAGCGCCCGCCCCGGTCGACGCTGGTCGTCACCGCGCACGCCGGAGACTTCGTGTGGCGGGCCGGGGGAGCCATCGCCCTGGCCGCCTCCCGGGGCGAGAAGGTCACCATCGCGTGCCTGACCTTCGGCGAGCGCGGCGAGTCCGCCAAGGCCTGGCGCGAGGGCAAGCGGCTCGACGAGATCAAGGCGATACGCCGTGAGGAGGCCGAGAAGGCCGCCGCCACGCTCGGCGCCGCCGTCCGCTTCTTCGACGCCGGCGACTACCCGCTGACCCCCACCGCCGAACTCACCGACCGGCTGGTGACGGTGTACCGGGAGACCCAGCCGGACGTCGTGCTCACCCACCCGGCGGAGGACCCGTACAACGGCGACCACCCCGCCGCCAGCCGGATGGCGCTGGAGGCCCGGGTCCTCGCCCAGGCCATCGGTTATCCCGGCGAGGGCGAGATCATCGGCGCCCCGCCCGTCTTCTACTTCGAGCCCCACCAGCCCGAGATGAGCGGCTTCAGGCCCGAGGTCCTGCTCGACATCACCGACGTGTGGGCGACCAAGCGCAAGGCGATGGAATGCCTCGGCGCCCAGCAGCACCTGTGGGACTACTACACCGACCTCGCCGTCCGCCGCGGTGTCCAGCTCAAGCGCAACGCCGGCCCCAACCTGGGCCTGCCGCACAGGACCATGGCCGAGGCGTTCATGCGTCCCTACCCGCAGATCGCGAAGGAGCTGGCATGAGCGGCGTGATCGTCACCGGCCCGCCGAGGGCGGACGCCAAGGACGTCGAGGCGATCGCCGGGTACGGCACCGCCACCGTGCACGAGGCGATGGGCCGCACCGGGCTGCTCGGCACCGGGCTGCGCCCGATCCAGCAGGGCGTCCGGGTCGCGGGCACCGCGGTCACCGTGCTGTCCTGGCCCGGAGACAACCTCATGATCCACGCGGCCGTCGAGCAGTGCGGCGAGGGCGACCTGCTGGTCGTCACCACCACCTCGCCGTCCACCGACGGCATGTTCGGCGAACTGTTCGCCACCGCCCTCCACCGGCGCGGTGTGCGCGGACTGGTCATCGACGCGGGCATCCGGGACACCGCCGAACTGCGCGGGATGGGCTTCCCCGCCTGGTCCGCCGCCGTCAGCCCGCAGGGCACCGTGAAGGCGACCGGCGGTTCCGTGAACGTGCCCGTGGCGATCGGCGGCCAGATCGTCCGCCCCGGGGACGTGATCCTCGCCGACGACGACGGCGTGGTCCGCGTGCCGCGCGAGAAGGCCCGCGAGACCGCCGAGGCATCCGCGGCCCGCGAGCGCAAGGAGGCGCTCGCCCGGGCCGCCTTCCTCGACGGCGAACTCGGCCTGGACCGCTACGGGTTGCGCGAGACGCTGGCACGCCTGGGGGTGACGTACACGTCGTACGAGGACTACGTACGGGACGGGGCCACGCCGTGACCGGGACCGGTGTCCGGGCGGGAGCTGGGCCGTGAGCCCGGCCGCCGTCGCGGCGGGAGCCACGACGTGAGGGGCCCCGAGGGGGTGCGCTGCATGCTCCTGCGCGGCGGCACCTCCAAGGGCGCCTACTTCCTGGCCGGCGACCTGCCAGCCGACGCCCGCGAACGGGACGGGCTGCTGCTGCGGGTGATGGGCAGCCCCGACCCGCGCCAGATCGACGGCCTGGGCGGCGCGCATCCACTGACCAGCAAGGTGGCCGTCGTCTCGGTCTCCGCCGACCCGGCCGCCGACGTCGACTACCTCTTCCTCCAAGTCGCGGTCGACCGGGCCGAGATGTCGGACCGTCAGAACTGCGGGAACCTCCTCGCCGGGGTCGGCCCCTTCGCCGTCGAACGCGGACTCGTCGAGCCGGGGGAGGGGACCACGTCGGTCCGTATCCGCATGGTCAACTCGGGTGACCTCGCGCTCGCGACCTTCCCCACCGAGGGCGGCCGGGTCGTCTACGAAGGGGACGCCGCGATCTCCGGGGTACCCGGGACCGCGGCGCCCGTGGTGATCGAATTCCCGCGGGGGAGCGCCCCGTTGCTGCCCACCGGCCGTGCCAGGGACCTGGTCGCGGGTACGCCCGTCACCTGCGTCGACAACGGCATGCCGACCGTGCTGATCGAGGCGGCCGCGCTGGACGTCACCGGGTACGAGACCCCCGGGGACCTGGAGGCGGACGCGGCCCTGGCCGGCCGTCTCCGCGCGATCCGTCTGGAGGCGGGGAAGCTGATGGGCCTCGGGGACGTCGAGGGCGCGACCGTGCCCAAGCTGACCCTGCTCGCCCCGCCCCGCGACGGCGGGGCCGTCACGACCCGCACCTTCATCCCGGTGCGCTGCCACACCTCCATCGGCGTCCTCGGCGCCGCGAGCGTGGCCGCCGGGCTGCGCGTGGAGGGGGGAGTCGGGCACGCCGTGGCGCGCCTGCCCGGACGCGGCGACCGGCTGCGTATCGAACACCCCACCGGATTCCTGGACATCGAGGCGGGCGTCGACCACGGCCCCGGGCACGGCCCGCCCGTGGCCCGGCGCACCGCCGTCGTCCGCACCGCACGCAAGATCTTCGACGGCACGGTCTTCCCCCGGCCGGCCGGAGCCGCACACCAACCCTGAGGAGGCCCCATGGCCCCGCCGCTCGGCGACATCGCCCACCTCGGGCACGTCGAACTGCTCACCCCCGACCCCGACGCCAGCGTCCGGTTCTTCACGGAGTACCTCGGCCTGACCGAGAACGGCCGCTCCGGAGACTCCGTCCACCTGCGGACCTGGGACGACTACGAGCACCACAGTCTGACCCTCACCGCCCACACCACCTCGGGCATCCGGCGCACCGCCCTGCGCGCCTCCAGCGAGGAGGCCCTCCACCGCCGGGTCAAGGAGATCGAGGGCGCCGGCCGCGAGGGCCGCTGGGTGCACGACGAGCCCGGGATCGGTCCGCTCTACGTCACCACCGATCCCGACGGCCACGAACTCGCCCTGTACTGGGAGAGCGAGTGGTACCGGGCGCCGGACCACCTCAAACCCGGGCTGAAGAACCAGCCGCAGGCCAAACCCGGGCACGGGGTCGGCGTACGGCGCCTGGACCACGTCAACTACCTCGCCTCCGACGTCGCCGCGAACGGTGACTTCGTCCGCGACGCGCTCGGGGCCCGCCCGACCGAGCAGATCCGGCTGGACAGCGGGCGGATCGCGGCCCAGTGGCTGACCTTCAGCAACAAGTCGTACGACGTCGTGTACACCGAGGACTGGACGGGTTCGAGCGGACGCCTGCACCACATCGCGTTCGCCACGGACACCCGTGAGGACATCCTGCGCGCGGCCGATCTCGCCCTGGACACCGGCGTGTTCATCGAGACGGGACCGCACAAGCACGCCATCCAGCAGACGTTCTTCCTGTACGTGTACGAACCCGGCGGCAACCGTGTCGAGTTGTGCAACCCGCTCACCCGCCTCGTCCTGGCGCCCGACTGGCCGCTGATCACCTGGACCGAGGAGGAGCGGAAGAAGGGCCAGGCCTGGGGGCTGAAGACCATCGAGTCGTTCCACACCCACGGGACCCCGCCCATCGGCTGACCGTCCCCGTGTCAGCCGTCCCGGTGTCGGCCGTTCCCTGTCGACCGACCCTGTGACGACCGTCCTCGTGTCAGCCGTCCCCGTGTCGGCCGTCCCGTGTCGACCGGCTTTGTGACGACCGTCCCCGTGACGACCGTTCCCGGGAGACCGCCACCGCGGCGCCCTCCCGGGCGAACGGCTGAGCACTCATATCCGGCCTGCGCACCCGTGCGGGCGGCACCGGCAGGCTGCCGCCAGCACGTGCTTTCACCTGCCTCTCAGCCGCCTGTGCGACGGTCGCGGAGGGTGGCCCGATCGTTTCCTGGATTGTTGACAAAAGCGTTGACACTCTGGGAGTTCACTTCTTAGCGTCTGTTGCACCTTCGGGCCGGCCGTACGAGCCGCGCCCGGCCCGCACCCCCGAACCGCTTCCAGGGCCCCCACCTCTGGACGAGAGGAAACAACGATGTCCTCCTCCCTCGCCCTGCCCGCTCGCGGCGGCGGCAGACTGGCCGCGCTGGTCGTCGGCCTCTGCTGGCTGGTCGTCCTCTTCGACGGCCTCGACATGTTCATCTACGGTTCCGTGCTGCCGCACATGCTGGAGACGAAGGCGCTGGGCATCGATCCCGGCAAGGCCGGCGACGTCGGCTCGTACGCCACCTTCGGCATGCTGATCGGCGCCCTGTGCTCCGGCACCGTCAGCGACTGGGTCGGCCGCAAGAAGACGATCATCACCTCGACCGCCGTGTTCTCGCTGGCCTCCGCCGTCTGCGCCTCCGCGGGGAGCCTGGGCGTCTTCAGCCTCGGGCGCTTCCTCGCCGGCCTCGGCCTCGGCGGTCTGCTGCCGAGCGCGATCACCATGGTCACCGAGTACGCCCCCCGGGGTCACCGAGCCCTGATCGTCGGCTCCCTGATGACCGCTCACCAGGCGGGCGGGATCGTCGCCGGATTCGTCGCGCTCGGGACGGGCGACTGGCGCGTCTCCTTCTGGATCTGCGTGATACCGCTGTTCATCGGGGTCCCGCTGGCGGCCGCGTTCCTCCCCGAGTCGATGGCCTTCCTCCAGGCCAAGGGCCGCACCGGGGAAGCCCGCGCGCTCGCCGACCGCTACGGCGTCGACCTCGCCGCCCGCGCCGCCGGGCGCCAGGCCGTGGCCGACCGCTTCGGCGCCCTCAACGCCCTGTTCCGCGGCGGACGTTGGGCCCAGACCCTGCTCTTCTGGATCGCCAGCTTCGGCGGCCTCCTGCTCGTCTACGGCGTCTCGCAGTGGCTGCCCTCCCTGATGAAGGCCAACGGCTACGACCTCGGCTCCTCGATCGGCTTCGTCATCGTCATCAACCTCGGCGGCATCGTCGGCATGCTGATCGGCGGCCGGCTCACCGACCGGTTCGGCGGCTCGCTGATCTCGGCGATCTGGTTCGGCGCCACCGCCGTCGGCGTCTACTCCCTCAGCGTCAAGATGCCGCTGCCCCTCACGTACACCGTCGTGTTCCTGACCGGCCTGTTCCTCTTCAGCGCCCAGGCGATGATCTACGCGACGGTGGCGCACCGCTCCGAGGACGACAGCCGCGCCACCGCGGTCGGCTGGACCTCGGGGATGGGACGCTTCGGCGCGGTGTTCGGCCCCTGGCTCGGCGGGCAGCTCCTCGCCACCGGCTCGACGACCGCGGGCTTCACCGCCTTCGCCCTCGCGGGCGTCTTCTCCCTGGTCTTCGTCGGCCTGACCGGCCTGCCCCGTGTCCGGACGGCACCCCCGAGCCCCGCACCCCAGCCCGAACTGACCGCCACCGGCTGACCGGGACGGCACGCGACGGCGTCCGGGCGGGCCCGACCAGGGGACCGCCCGGACGCCCTCGTGTTCGCCAGGGGCGCGGGAGCGGGCGGTCCGTGAGGTCTCCCGCCGGCGCCGGGGGCCGCTTATTCCCGTTGCCCCGTTCGTCCCGGGGTGCTGGAGTGACCCCATGGATCACGATGCGGTGCTGGCGCTGTTCGACCGGGACATGCGGGAGGGCGCGCGCCCCGACGCGCCCGGTGCCCGGATCGAGCGCGTCGGCAAGGTGGTGCGCCAGGTCGGCGCCGACAAGGGCTGGAACGCGGTGCTCTGGTCCGGCCTGGACGCGGCGGGCGCCGACGCGGCGATCGCCGAACAGGTGCGCTTCTTCTCCGGGCTCGGCGGCGGCTTCGAGTGGAAGCTGTACGGCCACGACCGGCCGGTGGACCTGGGACAGCGGCTGCGGGCCGCGGGCTTCACCGCCGAGCCCGAGGAGACGGTGATGGTCGCGGAACTGAGCGGCCTGGCCCTCGACGGGCAGCCGCCGGAGGGCGTGCGGTTCGTCCCCGTCACCGACCGCGCGGGCGTCGCGATGGTCGCAGACGTCCACGAGCAGGCCTTCGGCCGCGACAGCACCCTGCTGCGCCACCAACTGCTCGCCCAGCTCAGCGGCGACCCGGACACGGTCGTGGCCGTCGTGGCGCTCGCGGGGGACGTCCCGGTCAGCGCGGCCCGCATGGAACTCCTGCCGGGGGCGCGGTTCGCCGGGCTGTGGGGCGGAGGGACGATCGAGGCCTGGCGCGGCCGGGGCATCTACCGTGCGCTCGTCGCCCACCGCGCCCGGGTCGCCGCCGAACGCGGCTACCGCTACGTGCAGGTCGACGCCTCCGCCCAGAGCCGCCCCATCCTCGCCCGCCTGGGCTTCCAGCCGCTCACCACGACGACGCCCTACCTCTACGAGGGGTGACGCCGGCCCGGTCGGCGGTCGCGGCCGGGGGTCATGTCATGTCCGCGGGCCCCCAGTCCGTCGTACCGGTACGACCACGAGGCGGAGCCTTCCGGCGGGCGCGAGCGGATTCATCGACCCGCACATCCCCTGAGCCCTGACGCAAGCGGGCCACGAGGTCACCGGACCCGGCCGAGGCCCGGCCGATGCCGAGCCCTTCAGGAGGGTCCTTCAGCCGAGCCGTTCAGCAGGGCCCTTCAGCCGGGCCCGCGCCAACAGTCGCGAGCCGCGCCCGTTCAGCCGCGAGCCCCCGCCCGTTCGGCCGGGCCCGAGCCCTCGCATGTCCGGCAGGGCCCGGCCCCGCCCGTTCAGCGGGGCTTGCGCCCGTTGGGGCGGTCCGGCCCCCGCCCGAACAGCCGGGCCCTGCCTGCGCCCGCACAGCCGGTCCGGCCCCGCCCGTACAACCGGGCCCGGCCCGTGCGCGCCGCTCAGTGGCGACCCCTCGTCCGGTCCAGTGCCGCGACGCCGATCGCGGCGAGGCCGATCTGGATGAGCCACTCGATCCAGTCGATGCCCTTCGTGTCGGCGACGCCGAACGCGGCGGCGATCCCCGACCCGATGAACGCGGCCACGATGCCGACCACGATCGTCCACAGGATGCCGATGCGCTGACGCCCCGGTACGGCGAGCCGGCCCAGTACACCGATGACGATGCCGATGACGATGGCACTGATGACGCCCGAGATCTCCATCTCCGCCCCTCCTGGTCGGTCCCCTCGCTGTACTGCATCTGCCCGCTGGGGCCTGGTGCAGTCCCTTCCGGTTATTGCCTTCGCTTGATGGTTCCCCACCGAAATGCCATGTACCTTTCAATCGTTCAACGCGTGTAGATCCCCCCATGTTCGGTCTACGCGCGCAGAGTTGGCGCTCGAACCCCCTATCTCCCCACCTTTCACGGAGGTTTGACGGATGCTCGGTCCAAGAGGATTCCGCCACAGACTCACCACGGGACTCGCCGGTCTCGGACTGCTGATCACGGCAGCCGCCCTGCACGTCACCGCGGACGCGACACCCGCACACGCGGCCACCACCCACCGCGTGCTGTTCGACAACGGTCACGCCGAGACCGCGGGCAACGCCGACTGGATCATCTCCACCAGCCAGCCCGATCCGCTCGGCCAGAACTCCAGCCCGACCTCGGAGACCTCCTGGACGGGCGCCCTGTCCTCCTGGGGCGTGGCCCTTCAGAAGACCGGCAACTACAGCCTGAAGACGCTGCCTTCGGGCTCCAGCCTCACCTACGGCGGAAGCGCCGCGACCGACCTGGCGAACTTCGACGAGCTCGTGCTGCCCGAGCCCAACACGCTGTTCACCACCGCCGAGAAGACCGCCATCATGACGTTCGTCAAGAACGGCGGCGGCCTCTTCATGATCTCCGACCACACCGGCGCCGACCGCAACAGCGACGGCTACGACGCGGTCGAGATCCTGAACGACCTGATGACCAACAACAGCGTCGACAGCACCGACCCGTTCGGCTTCTCCATCGACACGCTGGACGTCAGCTCGGACTACCCGACCGCGATCAGCGACAGCACCAACGCGGTCCTGCACGGCTCGTTCGGCACGGTGTCCAAGAGCCTGATCGCCGACGGGACCACGGCCACTCTGAAGCCGGCCGACAACTCCGCCGTCAAGGGCCTGGTCTACCGCACCGGTTACTCCGGGAACACCGGCGCCTTCTTCGTGACCAGCACCTTCGGCAGCGGCAAGGTCGCCTTCTGGGGCGACAGTTCACCGATCGACGACGGCACCGGCCAGTCCGGCAACACCCTGTACGACGGCTGGAACGACACCGGCGCCAACGACGCCGCACTCGCCCTCAACGCGACCGACTGGCTGGCCGGCACGACCAGCAGCGGTGGCGGTGGCGGCGGTACCGGCACCTGCACGGCCGCCCAGCTCCTCGCCAACCCGGGCTTCGAGTCGGGCGCCACGTCCTGGACCGCCAGCAGCGGTGTCATCACCACCAGCACCAGCGAGGCGGCCCGTACCGGTTCGTACAAGGCCTGGCTCGACGGCTACGGAACGGCCACCACCGACACGCTCTCGCAGGCCGTGACCATCCCCTCGGGCTGCTCGGCCACCCTCAGCTTCTATCTGCACGTGGACACGGCCGAGACGACCACGACCACGGCGTACGACACCCTCAAGGCCCAGGTGGTCAACAGCAGCGGCACCGTGCTGTCCACCCTGGCCACGTACTCGAACCTGAACGCGGCCACCGGGTACACGCAGCGCTCGTTCAGCCTGGGCTCCACGTACGCCGGGCAGACGGTCACCATCAAGTTCACCGGCGTCGAGGGCTCCACGCTCCAGACGTCGTTCGTGCTCGACGACACCGCGCTCAACGTGAGCTGAGCCGGATTCCGGACGAGGGGCGGGCCCGCGTCACGGGTCCGCCCCTCGTGCCGTTCCGCCGCCGGGATCCGCCCCGCGTCACGGGGCCGACCTGCGCTCGAACACCACCTCGCGCGCCGTCCCCAGGGCCGTCGCCACCGCGCCCAGCAGCACCGCGTCCTCGCCCAGACGGCCGGGCACGATCCTCGGGCGCAGCGGGGTGAGGGTGCGCAGCGTCTCGCGCACGGGCCGCAGCAGCAGGTCGACGCTGTGGCCGACCCCGCCGCCCAGGACCACCAGATCGGGATCGAGGACCGCCGTCGCGGCCGCCACCGTGTACGCGATCCGCTCGCCCTCCAGGCGGACCGCCTCGACGGCAGGACCCCGCCCCTCCCGGGCCGCGTCGAAGACGGCCTTCGCGGTCAGCGGTCCGGTCATGCCGAAGTGCCGGGCGGCCTCGACGACCGCCTCGCCCGACACCGCGTCCTCCAGGGTCCCGGGCGTCTGCCGGCCCGGCCAGGGCAGGAAGCCGATCTCGCCGGCCCCGCCGTGCGCCCCCGTGAACAGCCGTCCCTCGCTGACGACGCCCATGCCGAGACCGGTGCCGATCATGATGTAGGCGAACAGCCTGCTCCCGGCGCCGGCCCCGTACGTGTACTCGCCGAGCGCCGCGAGATTGGCGTCGTTGTGCACCTCGAGCGGGACGCCCAGCTCCTCGCGCATCCGGTCGAACAGGCCGGCCCGTCCCCAGCCGGGCAGGTGCATCGCGTACCGCACCCGGCCCTCCCGCTCGTCGTACACGCCCGGTGTGCCCACCACCGCGTGGGCCACCTCGTGCTCCCCGGCACCGGAGTCGGCGACGACCCGGCGGGCGGTGGCGACCACCAGCTCGGCCATGGCCCCGGAGGTACGGGCCCGGTTGCGTACGTCCGCGCGCGCGACCACCGCGCCGTCCAGGTCGGCCACCGCCACGCGCAGCCAGCCGCGGCCGATGTCGATGCCCAGCGCGTACCCGGCGGCGGGGTCGGGGGCGTACAGGACGGCGACCCGGCCGCGTCCGGGCGCCAGCGTGCCGACCTCGTGGACGAGTCCCGCCTCCTCCAGCGCGGCGAGCGCGCTGGAGACCGTCGGCTTGGACAGGCCCGTGTCGCGGGCGAGCTGGGCGCGCGAGGCGGCGCCCCCGGAGCGCAGCCGGCCGAGGAGCAGCCGTTCGTTGGCACTGCGCAACCGGCCCCGGTTCCAGGGCTGTTCGGGCTGCCCGTTGTCATCGCCCGCGGGCTCCGCGCCCTTCCCGTTCATTCGTGACACCCCCTTGACGCGCTTAGTAAGGCTCCTTAACTTTATCGCCCAGTCGGCCTCGCCGGGCGAGCCGAGGGCACCTCGTACTTCCGCGCGCGTCCCGTCCCGAGGAGGATCCGTGTCCAGTACCCCGCCACCCCCCGGCGGCTTCGTCCGCCGTGTCGGCCCGTTCCAGGCCACCGCCATCAACATGAGCCAGATGTGCGGCATCGGGCCGTTCGTGACGATCCCGCTCATGGTCGCCGCGTTCGGCGGTCCGCAGGCCGTCGTCGGATTCGTCGCGGGCGCCCTGCTGGCACTCGCCGACGGGCTCGTGTGGGCCGAACTCGGCGCGGCCATGCCGGGTTCCGGCGGCAGCTACGTCTATCTGCGCCAGGCCTTCCAGTACCGCACCGGGCGTCTGATGCCGTTCCTGTTCGTGTGGACGGCGATGCTCTTCATCCCGCTGATCATGTCCACCGGCGTGGTCGGCTTCGTCCAGTACCTCGGCTATCTCGCCCCCGGCATGAGCCGGACCACCGGCGACCTCGTGGGACTCGGCATGGTCGCCCTCGTCGTCCTGCTGCTGTGGCGGGGGATCGAGCACATCGCGCGCATCACCGCCGTCATGTGGACCGTGATGATCGCCTCGGTCGGTCTCGTGATCGTCGCCGCTGCCACCGACTTCAGCGCCGCCCGCGCCTTCACCTACCCGGCCCACGCCTTCGCGCTGTCCACGGGGCACTTCTGGGTCGGCTTCGCCGCGGGCCTGACCATCGGCATCTACGACTACCTCGGCTACAACACCACCGCGTACATGGGCGCCGAGATCAAGGA
Source organism: Streptomyces sp. NPDC127038 (assembly GCF_042725875.1). Lineage (NCBI taxonomy): Bacteria > Bacillati > Actinomycetota > Actinomycetes > Kitasatosporales > Streptomycetaceae > Streptomyces > Streptomyces sp. NPDC127038. Next base: position 114,042 of record NZ_JBHXDQ010000005.1, read on the forward strand.
CCCGGGCCGCACCCTGCCCCGCTCCATCATCTACTCGATCCTCGGCATCATGGCGATCTACCTGCTGCTCCAGATCGGCACGCTCGGCGTCATCGACTGGAAGCGGATGACCGACCCCGGCGACATCGCCTCGACCTCGGTGGCCTCGGCGGTCATGGAGGAGACCTGGGGCAAGGGTGCCGCCGACACGGTCACCGTCCTCATCCTGATCACCGCGTTCGCCTCGGTCTTCACCGGGCTGCTCGGCGGCTCGCGGGTGCCCTACGACGCCGCACGCGAGCGTGTGTTCTTCCGCCCCTACGCCAGACTGCACCCCAGGCACCGCTTCCCGACCCTCGGTCTGGCCACCATGGGCGTCATCACGGCGATCGGGTTCCTGATCGGCCGCCACACCGACCTCGCCACCCTCATCCAGCTGCTGACCACCGTCATGGTGATCGTCCAGGCGCTCGCCCAGGTCGTCGCCCTGTCGGTCCTGCGGGCCAGGCAGCCAGGGCTGCGCCGCCCCTACCGGATGTGGCTCTACCCGCTGCCGAGCTTCCTCGCCCTCGCCGGCTGGCTCACCATCTACGGATACGCGGACCGGAACTCACCGGGCCGCCACCCCATCGAGTGGTCGCTGGCCTGGGTCGCCCTCGGCCTGATCGCCTTCGTCGTCTGGGCCCGGCTGGAGAAGGTGTGGCCCTTCGGCCCGAAGGAGGTCGCCGAGGAGTACCTGACCGACCAGGCCCCGGACACCGAGCCCGCCGACGCGTGAACGGGCGTCCCCCCGGCCGGGGCGGTCCCTCAGCCGGGGGGCCGGCCGTCGCCACGGACGTGGTTCCAGGTCCGCAGGACCACCTCGCGGCCCTTCGCCGTACGGACCACGGGCTCGTCGTCGGTGAGCACGAAACCCGTCGCCCGGGCGACGGCCTCGCTGGCCGCGTTCCGGTCCTCGATGCACAGCACCACACGCCGGCCGCCCACGCGGCGGTGGGCGAAGTCCACGGCGAGCCGGACCGCCCGGGTCGCCAGCCCCCGGCCCCGGTAAGCGGCCCCCACGCCGTAGGCCAGTTCGACGTCACGGTCGTCGGCGGTGCCGGGGAACAGCAGGATCTCGCCCCGGGGCCGCGCCCCGTCCGTGGTGATGGCGAGCTGCACGCCCCGCCTCTCGGCGGCCTTCTGCTCGGCCGCCGCGAGGTAGGCGAGCGCCGCCTCCGTGTCGAAGGGCGAGACGACCGGCGTCCACCGGTCGATCTCGGGATCGTCGTAGAGCGCGACCAGATCCGCGACATCGTCGTCGGACCACTCGCGCAGGTGCAGCCCCAGCCCGCCGAGGCACAGCGGCCGGGGAAAGTCGAACGTCGGTCGGCTGTCCATCGGACGATCGTGACGTGCCGGGCGGGCGAAGACCAAGGAGGCGAGGACACGCACATGGATCCGGACGTCACGGGCGGTGACCGATCGGGTGTTCCCCGGATGCGCGGGGGCCGGGCCAGGATAGAAAGGGGACATCGTCCGATCGCCGGGAGGCCGTGATGCTCGTCCCCTTCGGAGCCCTTGATTTCCTGGACCGCGCCGTCACCGTGTACGGCGACCGCCTCGGCGTGGTCGACGAACCCGACCAGCCGGCAGAGCCCTGGCAGGGTCTGACCTACCGCCGCGTCGGCGAACTGGCCAGGGCCCAGGCCGCCGGGCTCGACGCGCTGGGCGTCCCGCACGGCGCGCGCGTGGCCGTCGTCTCGCCCAACAGCGCCCGACTCCTCACCTCGTTCTTCGGCGTCAGCGGACACGGCCGGGTCCTCGTACCGGTCAACTTCCGTCTGACGGCCGACGAGGTGAGCTACATCGTGGAGCACTCGGGCGCGAGCGTCCTGCTCGTCGACCCCGAACTGACCGACCGCTTCGACCGGGTCGCCTGCGAACACCGCTTCACCCTCGGCGCCGCCGCGGACACCGAGCTGTACCGCTTCGGCACCGAACCCCGCCCCTGGGACGCCGACGAGAACGCCACCGCGACGATCAACTACACCAGCGGCACCACGGCCCGGCCCAAGGGCGTGCAGATCACCCACCGCAACATCTGGGTCAACGCCACGACCTTCGCGCTGCACGCCGGGGTCACCGACCGGGACGTGTACCTGCACACCCTGCCGATGTTCCACGCCAACGGGTGGGGGATGCCGTTCGCGATGGCGGGCCTCGGAGTCCCGCAGATCGCGCTGCGCAAGGTCGACGGGGCCGAGATCCTGCGCCGGGTGGCCGAACACGGCGTCACGGTGATGTGCGCGGCCCCGGCCGTCGTCAACGCGGTGCTGGCCGCCGCCGAGTCCTTCGACGGCGAGATCCCCGGCCGCGACCGGGTCCGTATCATCGTCGCCGGAGCGCCGCCGCCGACGAGGACCGTCGCCCGCGTCGAGTCCCTGCTGGGCTGGGAGTTCATCCAGATCTACGGCCTCACCGAGACCTCGCCCCTGCTCACTGTGAACCGCACCCGCTCCGAATGGGACGGACTCGACCCGCAGGCCCGCGCGGAGAAACTGGTGCGCGCCGGGGCCCCCGCGCTGGGCGTGACCCTGCGCACGGCCGCCGACGGCGAGATCCTCGCACGCTCCAACGTCGTGCTGGAGGGCTACTGGGAACAGCCCGCCGAGAGCGAACGGGCCCTGGCCGACGGCTGGTTCCACACCGGCGACGGCGGATCCATCGGCGAGGACGGCTATCTGACGATCAGCGACCGCAAGAAGGACGTGATCATCACCGGCGGCGAGAACGTGTCCTCCATCGAGGTGGAGGACACGCTCTTCAGCCATCCGGCCGTCGCCGAGGTCGCGGTCATCGGCGTCCCCCACGAGAAGTGGGGCGAGACCGTCAAGGCCCTGGTGGTCCTCGCCCCCGACACCGAGGCGACCGAGAGCGAACTGATCGGCTACTGCAAGGAGCGCCTCGCCGGGTACAAGGCGCCGACCTCGGTCGAGTTCCGGAAGGAGCTGGCCCGCACCGCCACCGGCAAGCTCCAGAAGTACAAACTGCGCCGGCCGTACTGGGAAGGACACGACCGGGACGTCAACTGACCGCTCCCGCCACCGGCCGCCGCGTCCGTCACCCGGCGCGGCGGCCCGGTCACGTTCCGTACCCCGATCCGCTCGCCGTCCCGCGTTTCCCGTCCGGCCGACGGAAGATCGTGCCCGGGCCAATCCGAACGGGCCCCTGCTCCGGAATACCTCCGAGGGCTCCGAACGGGAGCCGGGCGGGAGGAACCGATGAGGCGCAGGTCGGCGGAGGCTCCGGACGGTGACGCCGGAACCACCGGAGGGCACCGGAGCGGGGCGCTGAGGCGCACGGCCGTGATCGGCGCGGGAGTCGCCGGGCTCACCGCCGCGTACGTGCTGAGCCAGGAGAGGCCCGTCGTCCTCTACGAAGCGGACGACCGGCTGGGCGGACACGCCCACACCCACGACCTCACCTCGTCCGACGGACGCCTGCACCGCGTCGACTCGGGCTTCATCGTGCACAACCACCGCACCTACCCCCACCTGCTGCGGCTCTTCGCCGAACTCGGCGTCGCCACACAGGAGTCCGAGATGAGCATGTCGGTGCGGTGCGAGGGATGCGGACTCCAGTACGCGGGCGCCCGGGGCCCCGCCGGGCTGTTCGCCCGCCCGGCCAGTGCCCTGCGCCCGGCCTATCTGCGCATGCTCACCGAAGTACCGGCGTTCCACCGCGCCGCCCGCCGCCTCCTGGCCGAGGGCGGCGAAGACACCCTCACCCTCGGCGAGTTCATCGCCAGGGAACGCTTCTCGCCCTATTTCACCCGGCACTTCATGACCCCGCTCGTCTCCGCGGTCTGGTCCTGCGACACGGCCACGGCCCGCCTCTACCCCGCCGCCTACCTGTTCCGCTTCATGGACCACCACGGCATGCTCTCGGTGGGCGGATCACCCCGGTGGCGCACGGTCACCGGGGGCTCCCGCAGCTACGTCGACCGGCTGGCCAAAGAGCTCGACGCCGTGCACACCTCCACCCCGGTCCGGGCCGTGCGCCGCCACGCCGACGGGGTCGACATCACCACCGAGGACGGCACCACCGACTCGTACGGCTCCGTCGTCATCGCCGTCCACCCCGGCCAGGCACTGCGGCTGCTCGCGGACCCCACCGGCCCGGAGCGCGAGGTGCTCGGGACGTTCCGCTACTCGCGCAACACCACCCTCCTGCACACCGACACGACGCTGCTCCCCGGCGCCCGCGGGGCACGGGCCTCCTGGAACTACCTGATGCCCGACTGCGAGACCGACGCCGACCGGGTCAGGGTCAGCTACGACATGAACCGGCTCCAGCGCCTGGACGCGCCCGAGACCTACGTCGTCACGCTCGGCGGCGAGGACCGGGTCGACCCCGCCCAGGTCCTGGCCCGCATGGAGTACGAACACCCCGTCTACACACCCGAGTCGGTCGCCGCCCAACGCCGACTGCCCGCCCTGAACAGCCCGGTGACCGCGTACGCCGGCGCCTACCACGGCTGGGGCTTCCACGAGGACGGCTGCCGCTCCGGCGTCGAGGCGGCCGCGGCACTGGGGGTGGCGTGGTGACGGATGCCCCCGCCCTCTACCCCTGCACGGTCGTCCACGTGCGGACCGAACCCACCCGGTACCGGCTGCGCCACCGCACCTACATGTGGCTGACCGACCCCGACCGCCCGCCCCGACTGCCGTACCCGCTGCGCCCGTTGGCCCGCTTCGATCCCCGGGACCACTTCGACGGCGACCAGCCGAGCATCCGGGCGGGCCTGGACCGCTTCCTCGCCTCGCACGGCGTCGACCTGCGCGGCGGACCGGTGCAGATGCTCGCCCACGCACGCGTCCTCGGCCATGTCTTCAACCCGCTGACCCTGTACTGGTGTCACGAGCCCGACGGCACCGCGGTGTGCGTCGTCGCCGAGGTGCACAACACCTACGGCGAACGGCACTCCTATCTGCTGCGCCCCGACCGGGGCGGAACCGCGCGCACCCGCAAGGAGTTCTACGTGTCGCCGTTCTTCCCGGTCGACGGCGCCTACCGCATGCGCCTTCCCGAGCCCGGAGAGCGGCTCGACCTGACGGTCCGTCTGGATCGCGCGGGCACCAGTCCGTTCACCGCCACCGTACGCGGGACCCGCAGGGAGGCGACCACCGGCGCGCTGCTGCGGCAGGCGCTGCGCCACCCGTGGTCCACCCTCGCCGTGTCCGCCGCCATCCGGCTGCACGGCGTCCGCCTCTATCTGCGCGGCCTGCCCGTGCAGCCCCGCCCCCGTCGACGAGCCCAGGAGAACGTGAGATGACGACAGCCGAGTCGCGCCCCGTCGAGGCGTCCCGGCCGGACACCGACCCGCCCCGCATGCCGGACGTCGTGACACCGCCGCCGTCCTCGTGGGCGCGTACCGCCGTCACCCGCTCCCTGGTGCGCCGGGCACTCGAACGCCTGCCGCTCCAGGCGCGGTTCGCCGACGGAACCCGCGCCGGCCTCGGCGGGCCGGTCATGGAGATCCACGACCCGGACGCCTTCCACCGCCGTATCGGCACCCATGGCCTCGTCGGATTCGGCGAGTCCTACATGGCGGGGGAGTGGGACGCCCCCGACCTGGTCGCCGTGCTCAGCGTGCTCGCCGGCAACGCGGCCCGGCTGATCCCGGCACCGCTCCAGAAGCTGCGGGGCCTCTGGGCGATGCGCCGCCCCGACGTCCAGCGCAACACCCCCACGGGCGCCCGCGACAACATCAGCCGCCACTACGATCTGTCCAACGACCTGTTCGCGCTCTTCCTCGACGACACCCTCAGCTATTCGTCGGCCCTGTTCCGCGGCTTCCCCGCCTCCTGGGACCTGCTGGCCGACGCCCAGCACCGCAAGATCGACCGGCTCCTCGACCTCGTCGGAGCGGGCCCCGGCACACGGCTCCTGGAGATCGGCACCGGCTGGGGCGAGCTGGCGATCCGCGCCGCCGCGCGCGGCGCCCACGTCACCTCGCTGACCCTCTCCCGGGAACAGCGGATCCTGGCCCGCGAACGGGTCCGCGCGGCCGGCCTGGAGGACCGGGTGAGCATCGAGCTGTGCGACTACCGCGAGGCCGTCGGGACGTACGACGCCGTGGTCAGCGTCGAGATGATCGAGGCGGTCGGGGAGGAGTTCTGGCCCGTCTACTTCGCCACCCTCGACGCCAGGCTCGCCCCCGGCGGCCGGGTCGCGCTCCAGGCCATCACCATGCCGCACGACCGGATGCTCGCCTCCCGCGACACCTTCACCTGGATCCAGAAGTACGTCTTCCCCGGCGGGCTGCTGCCCTCCGTGGAGGCGGTGGACGAGGTGACCCGCGCGCACACGACCCTGCGCACCGTCCGCCGGGACGGCTTCGGCGCGCACTACGCGGAGACCCTGCGGCTGTGGCGCGAGCGGTTCACCGAGCGGGCCGCGGAGGTCGCCGCGCTCGGCTTCGACGAGACCTTCCGGCGGATGTGGACCTTCTACCTCGCCTACTCCGAGGCCGGATTCCGCTCCGGCTACCTGGACGTGCAGCAGTACCTGTTCGAGAAGGAGGCCCCCACCCCATGAGCGGATTCCCCTGGGGAGCGTTCGCCCAGAACCTCGCTCCCGCGGCCGGCGCGGCGTTCGCCGTCATGCTCGTCACGTTCGCGGTCGCCGTCCGCAGGGGCCTGCACCGGATCGTGGACGTCGCCTGGGGGATCGGCTTCACCGCGGTGGCCCTCGTCACCCTCCTGGCGTCCGCCGGCGAGGGCGACGGGGCCCGCCGTGTGCTCGTCACGGTCCTCACCGCGGCGTGGGGCCTGAGGCTGGCCGTCCACATCGCGCGGCGCGGCCGGGGACACGGCGAGGACCCCCGCTACGAGGCGATGCTCGCCAAGGCGCCCGGCAGCCGTGACCTGTACGCCCTGCGCATGGTGTACCTGCTGCAAGGGGCACTCGTGTGGCTGGTGTCGCTGCCTGTGCAGGCCGCGCAGTACATTCCGGGGCCCCTCACGGGCTTCGCCTGGGCCGGCACCGCGCTGTGGGCCGTCGGCCTGTTCTTCGAGGCGGTCGGCGACGCCCAGCTGGCCCGCTTCAAGGCCGATCCGGCGAACCGCGGCCGGGTGATGGACCGCGGCCTGTGGAGCTGGACCCGTCACCCCAACTACTTCGGCGACTTCTGCGTCTGGTGGGGCCTGTTCCTGATCGCCTGCGACAGCCCGCAGGCCGCGGCCGTCTCCGTCGTCTCACCGCTGGTGATGAGCTATCTCCTGATCAACGGGAGCGGCAAGCCGATGCTGGAGCGCCATATGGCACGGCGTCCGGGATTCACCGAGTACGCGGCGCGGACCAGCGGCTTCTTCCCGCTGCCCCCGAGGCCGCGCCGCTGACCGGTCCCCGCCGTGCCCGCGGCGGGCGTTCGTCCCCTCCCCCGAACCGAGGGGACGAACGCCCTGAGCGGAGCCCCGGCAGGACCCGGGCCCCGGACGGGCCACCCGCTCCGGGGTCAGGCGGGGAGCCCCAGCAGGGCCACCCTCCCGGGGTCAGGCGGGAAACCCCAGCAGGGCCACCGGCGCGGACGTCGGCTTCGGGGAACCCCCGGCCGGCTCCACGGTGATCCCCATCCCGGACGCGCCGTCGACGGAACCCTCCATCAGCACGGCCTCGGTCCTGCGGCCCGGGTCCATCAGACCGGCGGACCGCATCGTGCCCGCGTCGTCGTACCAGAGCTGGTAGACCTTGCCGCCCGGGGGCTTCGCCATGCCGGAGGCGATGAACACCGCCTGGTCGCGGCTCTTCGACACGACGACCGTGCCGTGGGCCCCGCCCGCCAGCGTCGTCGTGCGCGAGGTCGCGTCGGGGGCGGCGAGAACCGCGGCCAGCTGGTCCGCACGCGCCTCGGCCTGCCGGGCCTGCGCCTGGGCGTCCTGCGCGCGTTCGTGCTGCCACGCCGCCGTACCGCCCAGCGCGGCCGCGGCGGCCAGAGCGGCGGCGAGCGCCCACCGCGCGGGCCGGCGCCGCCGGATCCCGACGGTCCGGGGAACGGTGAGGGCCCTGGTGCGCGGCGACTCCTGGCGGACCGTGATGATCCGCCGCAGGACCTGGTCCTTGAACGCCGGGCCGGGCGTGGTGGTCATGGCCAGTCCGAGCCGCGCGGCCGTCTCACCGAATTCACGGACCTCCTGGGCGCAGTCACCGCACTCCGCGGTGTGCCGCTCGAAACGCTCGCGCTCGTCGTCCTCCAGCGCGTGCAGCGCGTACGCCCCGGTCAGTGTGTGCAGGTCGGCCGTCGTCACACCGTCACCCCCAAGCAGTCGCGCATCCGGATCAGACCGTCGCGCAGCCGCGTCTTGACCGTGCCGAGCGGCGTCGCCAGCAGCTCCGCCACCTCCCGGTAGGTCAGCCCGCGGTAGTAGGCCAGCGTCACCGACTGGCGCTGGAGCTCCGTCAGGGTGCGCAGACAGCGCCGCACCTGCTCACGTTCCAGCCGCGCCTCGACCTGTTCGGTGACCTCGTCGAACTCTGGAGTCCGGTCGAGGAGCGCGGCCTTGTGCTCGCGCGCGGCGGAGGCCTCGACCGAGCGCACCCGGTCCACGGCCCGCTGGTGGGTGAGGGTGAGGACCCAGTTCATCACCGAGCCGCGCTCGGGCCGGTAGCGGGCGGCGGTCCGCCACACCTCCACCAGCACCTCCTGGGCGACCTCCTCGGACTGCGCCCGGTCGCGCAGCACCCTGCGCACGATCCCGAGCACGGGGCCCGCCACCACGTCGTAGAGGGAGGCGAAGGCCTCCTGGTCGCCTCGGGCGACCCGGGCCATGAGATCCGGCAGGTCCGGCTCCGCAGACGGGTTTCGCCCGATCTCCACGGCTTCCTTCACGGTGTGCTTCCTCCAGAACGCTTCGACGGTTCGGATGTGATCCGAAGCCGGTGGGGCGGCGGATTGGCCCACGGACCGGAAAAGTGCGGGCCGTCCCGCTCAGACCTCGGCCACCGGGCGCAGACAGTCCCGCAGCTGGTGCATGGCGCGCCGGGAGTGGCTCTTGACCGTGCCCAGCGGCCAGCCGGTGCGCTGGGCGATCTGCGTCTGGGTGAGGTCCTCGTAGAACGCGAGATGCAGGACCCGGCGCTGCGGTGTGGGGAGCTTGGCCAGCTCGTGGCGTACGAGGACACGGTCGAGCGCGGCCTCGGGCCGGGCCCGGGAGTCGTCGGCGAGGACCAGGAGGGCGCCGGCCGCGCCCACCAGCTCGGTGCGCCGGGTCCGCGCGGACAGCGCGTCGGCGATCTTGCGCCGGGTGATGCAGACGAGCCAGCCGGCGACCGTGCCGCGCTCGGGCCGGTACCCCCGCGCGCCCCGCCACACGGCGAGGAACACCTGCTGGGTGACGTCCTCGGCCTCACGGGCGTCGCCCAGCGAACGGCGGGCGAGGGCGTGGACCAGGGGTGCCCAGCGGCGGTACGCGGTGGCCAGCGAGGCCTCGTCCCCCTCGACGATGCCGCGGGCCAGCTCGGCGTCCGTGACCGTGTCGCCATGCTCCTCGGCCGGTTGTACGGCGGTCGGATCTGCGCTCATGGCCACGGCTCCTTGCTCCGGGGACTCCCTGTGTGGGGCCCCGTGAAACCGATTGTGTGAACCGTGGGACAGAGCCGACAACTCGCATCGTTTCTGCGTCGTATAGTCGCCGTATGGGTGACATCCGGTCGGATCAGGGGCGGGAGCCGGGCGCGGAATCCGCAGGGGCAGGCGTCACCACGGGTGCGCTCGCCCGCCGCCTGGGCGTCTCACCCACCACCCTGCGCTCCTGGGACCGCAGGTACGGCGTGGGGCCGGCGATCCGTTCCGGCGGGCGGCACCGGCGGTGGACGCCGCAGGACGTGGCGATGCTGGAGGAGATGTGCCGGCTGACCTCCGCCGGCGTGCCGCCCGCCGAGGCGGCCAGGGCGGCCAAGGGTTCGGCCGATCCCGTGACGCCCGGGGCGGGGACCGCCGGCGACGAGGCGGAATCCCGCGGACGGGAGGCCGGCGCGGAGCCCATCGGTGACCCGCGCCAGGAGTGCAAGGGCCTCGCGCGCGCCGCCGTACGCCTCGACGCGCCTTCCGTGGACGACCAGTTGACCTCGCTCGTGGAGCGGCACGGTGTGGTCGTCGGCTGGGAGGAGGTGATGGTGCCGGCCCTGCACGCGGTGGGCCGCAAGTGGGAGTCCGCCGGTGACCGTTACGTGGAGGTGGAGCACCTGCTGTCGTGGCACATCTCCCGTGCGCTGCACCGCGCTTCGGTGCCGACGGGGGTCCGGGCGCGCGCCGCGGGGGCCGGGGCCACCGGGGTGCGGGCGACCGGGGCGGGGCCCGTCCTGCTGGCCTGCGTGCCGGGCGAACAGCACTGTCTCCCGCTGGAGGCGCTGCACGCCGGGCTGGTGGAACAGGGTTTGCCCACCAGGATGTTCGGTGCCGCGGTGCCCCCGGAAGCGCTGACCGCGGCGGTCCGGCGGCTGGGACCGGTGGCCGTCGTGCTGTGGTCGCAGACCCGATCCACCGCGGACCGCCCCCTGGCCCGTCACGTCGCGTCCACCAGTTGGGGAGTCAGAGGGGCCCGGAGCCATCCCGCCGTCCTCCTCGGCGGACCCGGGTGGGCCGGCCGCGCGGAACCGGGCATGCTCCGGCCGCCCGGCCTGAGGGAGGCATTGACCGCGCTGGCGGGCCTGGCCGACGGCGCCACGAACTCGCCCGGCTGACGGTCACGCGAGCCCGCCGGGCCGGTGGCACCTCGGTCCGGTCCGGCTGCACCTCGGCCCGGCCGTCCGGTCCGGTCTCCGGCTGTCGGCGACTCGCACGTCGAGGCCGCCCTCGCGAACTCCCGCTCGGGCGGCCCCTGTTCCGTCTTCCCGGCCCGTTCGGGTCAGCCCACCGTCGGCGTCGGGGAGGGCTGCACGGGCAGCGAGGCCCCGGGCGCCGGCAGCGACGCCCCGGCCGAGGGGAGCGAGGTCCCGCCCGCGGGCGGGGTCAGGACGACCTCGGGCTCGCCGGGCTGCGGCGGCGGAGGCGTCAGATTGACCGCGGGCACCTTCGGGATGCTGGTCTCCTGGACGATCACGTAGTTGAAGTCGACCAGCCCGGTCTTCTCCATCACCGTGATGTGGTCAAGCACGGTGTCGTTGGCCTGGTCGGCGAGCTGCCGTACGAGGGTGTTCTCGGTCGTGGCGCGGATCTTCGCCACCACGGAGAAGATCTGTCCGTGGGTGATCCGCAGGATGTTGGCGAAGTCGCTGTCGAACTTCGAGCCGGAGTCCGCGCTCAGGGTCGATATGAAGCCCTGCTGCAGCGGGGACGGCTTGTTGGGCAGCGTGATCCCGAGGGTCTTGGCCACCTTGCGGCTCGTGTCGTCGAGCGCGGCGTGACCCGAGACCAGGTGCTGTCCCGCCGTGCGGACCGCCGGGGTCGTTCCCTTCTGGAGGGCCAGCTGCCCGACCGGGTACTCCCACAGACCCGCCGCGCGCACCTTCACGACGAAGTCGCGGTCGGCCTCCGTCAGCGGACCCGAGGACGGGTTGGCGATGACGGCCACCGACGTGGCCGACGTGGTCTGGATCCCCAGCATGGCCGGGTAGGCGAGCGCCGCCAGGGTCAGCGTCAACGCACCGGTCACGAAGAGTGTTCCCGCGTTCCGTGTAATGCGCATTGAGGAGCCTCCTGGGGGCGGGTACGGCGGTTCCGGGGCGGTCGGCTCCGGGGTGGCCGCGCGGTGGATCCGGTGCGCACGGACCCGATACGAGTGGTTCGGACGACCACGTATACGGCGGCGCACCGAAGAAGAATCTCTACAACAGGTAAAATCCCCGGCAGTTTATCCTCGGCCCGGTGCGTCCCCGCACGCGGTCGGGTCCGCCGTCAGTCCAGACCCCTGGCCCTCTTGAACCGGGCCAGCCCCTCGGAGAGTTCGACGATCGGGTCCGGGTAGTCGCAGGCCGCCCGGTCCAGGCCCCGGAGCTTCCACGGCTCGTGCACCTCGCGCCCGGCGATTCCCGCCAACTCGGGCACCCAGCGCCGGACATATGCCCCGTCCGGGTCGTAACGCCTGGCCTGGGTCACCGGGTTCAGGACGCGGTTGGGCCGGCTGTCGGTGCCCGTGCCCGCCATCCACTGCCAGTTGAGCTGGTTGTTCGCCACGTCGCCGTCGACCAGCAGATCCAGGAAGTGCCGGGCCCCGACCCGCCAGTCCACGTACAGCGTCTTGGCCAGGAAGCTCGCCGTCAGCAGGCGCCCCCGGTTGTGCATCCAGCCCTCGTGGCGCAACTGCCGCATCGCCGCGTCCACCACCGGATAGCCGGTCTTCCCCTCCCGCCACGCCTCGATGTCGTCCGCCGCCTCGGACTCGGGGCGCCAACGGTCGTGCCGGGTGCGGTAGTCGGCCGCGGACGCGTCCGGGCGGGCCGCCAGCACCTGGTGATGGAAGTCCCGCCACGCCACCTGCCGTACGAACGCCTCCGCGCCCGGACCGCCCGCGCCCCGCGCCCGGTGGACCAGTTCGACGGGCGACAGCGTGCCGAAGTGCAGATGGGGCGAGAGCCGGGAGGTGGCGTCGCCCGGCAGGTCGTCGTGACGCTCCTCGTACGCCCCGATCCCGTCCCGCAGCCACGCCGTCAGCCGCTTCCTCGCCTCCGTCTCGCCGCCCCGGGCCAGTCCCTCGGACACCGCGGAGACCTCCGCGCGGGAGGGCACCTCCTCGGAACCGACGCCGTCGGGCACCCGGACGGTCCGGGGAGCCGCCAGCGCGTCCCGCAGCGGCTGCCGCTCCCACTGGCGGTGGTACGGCGTGAACACGGCGAAGTGGTCGGAGGCCGCCGGGGTCACGGCGCCGGGGGCGAGCGCGGTGATCACCGCCTCGTGGACGTGCAGCCGGCGCCCGTCCGCCTCCAGCGCGGTGCGCAACCGCTCCTCCCGGCGGTGCGCGTAGGCGCTCACCCCCGCGGCGATGTGCACGTCGGCGGCGTCCGTCTCGACGGCCGCCTTGGCGACCTCGGCGGCCACGTCGCCGGAGCGCACCACCAGCCGGCCCCCGCGCTCGCGGAGCCCGGCGTCCAGGTCCGCGAGGCAGTCGGCGAGGAACGCCATCCGGTTCGGCGCGGTGAACCCGGCGTCGGCCACGGCCCCGTCACGGACGAAGAGCGGCACGACCGCGTCCGCGCCGTCGAGGGCGGCCCGCAGCGGCGGGTGGTCGTGCAGACGGAGGTCGGAGGTGAACAGGACGATCGAGACGGTCATGGGACGGCTCCGGTGCGGGGCTTGCGGGGACGGCATCGGTCTGCTTCCGCCCGGGAGGCCCTCTCGGATGCGACCCGGGCGGGGGACGGCGGGTCAGCGGGTGAGCGCGGGGGCCGGGGTGGCCGCGGGCGTGTTCCGGGCGGCCAGGGCGATGTTCCGGGCCATGCCGCCGAACACCACGGCGTGGAAGGGCGAGACGCTCCACCAGTACAGATGCCCGAGCAGCCCGTGCGGGTGGAACAGGGCGCGCTGCCGATAGCGCGTCCGCCCGCCGTCCGTCACGTCGGCGTACATCTCCAGCCACGCGAGCCCCGGCAGTCTCATCTCGGCCCGCAGCCGCAGCAGCCGCCCCGGCTCGATCTCCTCCACCCGCCAGAAGTCGAGCGAGTCCCCGACCCGCAGCCGGTTGGCGTCCCGGCGTCCCCGGCGCAGCCCCACCCCGCCCACCAGCCGGTCCATCCAGCCGCGCACCGCCCAGGCGAGCGGGAAGGAGTACCAGCCGTTGTCGCCGCCGATGCCCTCGATCACCCGCCACAGGCTCCCGGTCGACGCCTCCACCGTCAGCTCCCGCTCGTCCGTGTAGAGGCTGCCGCCCGCCCAGTCCGGGTCCGTGGGCAGGGGGTCACTGGCCGTCCCGGGATACGACGCCGACGACCACCGGGTGGTCACCTGGGCGTCGCGGACCCGCTGGAGCGCCAGGGCGACGGCCGCGTCGAAGCCGATGGGCCGGCCCGGGGGATCGGGGACGTACCGGGCGATGTCGTGCTCCCGGCACACGACCTCGTGGCGCAGCGACTCGGTCAGCGGGCGCGCGATCGACGCGGGCACCGGGGTGACGAGTCCGACCCAGTGGCTGGACAGCCGGGGAGTGAGGACCGGCACCGGGAAGATGAGCCTGCGCGGCAGCCCGGCGACGACGGCGTAGCGCCGCATCATCTCCAGGTACGTGAGGACGTCCGGGCCCCCGATGTCGAAGGCGCGGTTGACCTCGGGGGGCATCCCGGCGCTGCCGACCAGGGTGCGCAGCACATCGCGTACGCCCATCGGCTGGATCCGGGTGTGCACCCAGCTCGGCGTCACCATCACCGGCAGCCGCTCGGTGAGATAGCGCAGCATCTCGAACGAGGCCGAGCCCGAGCCGATGATCACCGCGGCCCGCAGCACGGTGGTCGGGACGCCCGAGGCCAGCAGGATGCGGCCCACCTCGGCCCGGGACCTCAGGTGCGGCGAGAGCTCCTGTTCGGGCACGCCCGCCGGGGTGAGACCGCCGAGATAGACGATGCGCCGCACGCCCGCCGCGCGGGCCTGCTCGCCGAAGATCCGCGCGGCCCGGCGGTCCGTGGCCTCGAAGTCGTGGCCCGTACCGAGGGCGTGCACGAGGTAGTAGGCGACCTCGCACCCGCGCAGCGCCTCGGCGACCGAGCCGGCGTCCGTGACATCGCCGCGCACCACCTCCGCCTCGCCCGCCCAGGGGTAGTCGCGCAGCTTGTCGGGCGAGCGGGCGAGACAGCGCACCCGGTACCCCTCGGCCAGGAGTTCGGGGACCAGCCGTCCGCCGATGTAGCCGGTGGCACCGGTGACCAGACACCTCGGGCCGGTGCGGGTCTCCTCGTCGCTCATGGGTCCTCCCTCGGTCGCCGCCTCGCCCCGTGGGGCCGCCGCCCCTCCCTGATCCCTTCCACCCGGGTACCGTCCGCGGATGCGCCGGACGGGGCCGCCGCCGGGTGCCGGACGCCCGAACGGGGGAGGTGCCGGGACTTCTATAGGCTGATCACGTGGCCAGACGAGACGACCGTGACGACCGGACGGGTGATCCGCACCCCGACGCGGGCCGGGAACGGCAACGGCCCGCCGGGCAGGAACGGGAACGGTCGGCCGGGCGGGAACGGCTCGGGGAGCGGGAGCGGGAACAGACCCCGGCGGAGGAACCCGAACGGCCTCCGGCGCCGGAACCGACGCGGCCCGTGGTGACGGATCTGCACGCCTTCGCGGTGGCGCTGCGCCGGATGAACGGCGAGATCAACCGCCTGGTCCACGCCTTCGCCGCCGACCACGGTCTGCACGCCACCGACGTGCTGGCGCTCGCGGCGATCCTCGACGCGCCCGAGCCGCTCACACCGGGCCGGCTGCGCGAGCACCTCGGGCTCACCTCGGGCGCGGTCACCGCCTGCCTGGACCGGCTCGAACGCGCGGGCCACGTCCGGCGGGTCCGCGAGAGCCCCGACCGCAGGGTCGTCCACCTCCACTACGTGCCCGACGCGAAGTCGGCCGCGCGCACCCACTTCCGGCCGCTGGCCGACGTCACGGCGAGCGTGCGCTCCGGTTTCAGCGAGGACGAGCTGTCGGTGGTCCTGCGGTTCCTGGCGGCCATGAACGAACAGCTCTCGGCCGTACGGTCGCCCGGGCGCTGACGCCGTCCGCCGCCGGGTGCATCCGGACGGCCGCCGGGTCCGGAAGTCCGGGCATGGTCTACGATCTGGCCGCGAGATATCTCAATGATTGAGATTGTCATTCATTGAGACACCTGTCCGTGACACCTGGAGAGCGATGTCCCTCACCCCGCGACGAGCCCTGTGGCTGATCCCCGTCCTCCTGCTCGTCGCCTGGCTCGGCATCGGAGGCACCCTCGGCCCCTACGCCGGCCGCCTCGGCGAGGTCTCCACCAACGACCAGGCCGCCTTCCTCCCGCGCAGCGCCGAGTCCACCGAGGTGGTGGCCAGGCAGAAGGCCTTCCAGCAGGCCGGGACGCTGCCCGCGATCGTCGTGTGGACCGCGGACGGGGGCGCTTCGACGAACGCCGCCGCCCGGTCCGCCGCGACCCGCGCGCTCGCCTCCCTCGCCGGCACCCCCGGCGTTGTCGGCCGGCCCTCACCCGCGCTGCCGTCGCGGGACGGCAAGGCGCTGGAGGGCGTCGTCCAGCTCAGGCCCGACCTCGGCAAGCAGCTTCCCGACACGGTCGGCCGCGTCCGTACCGCCGCCGGAGCCGTCCCCGGGACGACCGTGTGGATCGCCGGACCCGCGGCGAGCCAGGCCGACCTCGGCGGCGCCTTCGCCGGGATCGACGGGCTGCTCCTCGGGGTGGCCCTGGCGACCGTCCTGGTGATCCTGCTGCTGGTCTACCGCAGTGTGCTGCTGCCCTTCCTCATCATCCTCGGTTCGGTCTTCGCGCTCGGTCTGGCCTGCGCCGTCGTCTACGTCCTCGCCGACCACGGCGTCGTACGCGTCGACGGCCAGGTGCAGGGCATCCTGTCGATCCTCGTGATCGGCGCCGCGACCGACTACGCCCTCCTGATGAGCGCCCGGTTCCGCGAGGAACTCGCCCTGAGCGCCGACCGGTTCACGGCCGTGCGGGCGGCACTGCGGCAGTCCTGGGGCGCGATCGTGGCGAGCGCGGGAACCGTCGCCCTCGGACTGCTGGCCCTTCTGCTCAGCGACCTGACGAACAACCGCTCCCTCGGCCCCGTGGGCGCCATCGGCGTGGCCTGCGCCGCGCTGAGCGCGCTGACCTTCCTGCCGGCCGTCCTGGTGCTCCTCGGCCGCGCCGCCTACTGGCCCGCCAGGCCCCGTCCCGCCGACGCGGCCAGCACCGGCGGCGGCATCTGGAACCGGGTCGCGGAGCTGGTCGACCGCGCCCCGCGCAAGGTCTGGGCGATGGCCCTGGCCGGGCTCCTGGCCTGCGCGGCCTTCGCTCCCACCCTGACCGCGAAGGGCATCCCGCTCGCCGAGACCTTCGTCAACGACGCGCCGTCGGTCGCCGCGCAGGCGACCCTGGGACGCCACTTCCCCGGCGGCTCGGGCAACCCCGCCGTGATCATCGCGAACGCGGACCGCGTCGACCGGGTCACCGCCGCGGCGCGCGCCACGGACGGTGTCGCGTCGGCCGCCGCCGTGACGGCGTCCGGGCGGCCCGGCGGCGGAGCGCCCCGGATCGTCGACGGCCGGGTCAGGGTCGACGTCACCCTGCGGTCCGCCGCGGACAGCGACGCGGCCAAGGCGACGGTCGCGCGCCTGCGCACGGCGGTGCACGCCGTACCGGGCGCCGGCGCGCTCGTCGGCGGCTACGCGGCCCAGCAGTACGACACCCGGCAGACCGCCGAACACGACCGGACGCTGATCGTGCCGGTCGTCCTCGCCATCATCCTGGTGATACTGACCGTCCTGCTCCGCTCGCTGCTCATGCCGGTGCTGCTGGTGGCCACGGTGGCACTCAACTTCCTCGCCACGCTGGGCATCTCCTCGCTGGTGTTCCGGCACGGGTTCGGCTTCACGGGCACCGACGCGTCCGTGCCGCTGTACGGCTTCGTGTTCCTGGTGGCCCTGGGGGTGGACTACAACATCTTCCTGATGTCCCGGGTCCGCGAGGAGTCGCTGCGGCACGGGGTGCGCCAGGGCGTCCTGCGCGGACTCGTCGCCACCGGAGGGGTGATCACGTCGGCGGGTGTGGTGCTGGCCGCGACCTTCGCCGCCCTCGCGGTGATCCCGCTGGCCTTCCTGGTGCAGATCGCCTTCATCGTCGCCTTCGGCGTCCTGCTCGACACCTTGGTGGTCCGCTCGCTGCTGGTGCCCGCGCTCGTCCGTGACATCGGCCGCCGGGCCTGGTGGCCGGGGGCGCTCAGCCGCGAGTCCGGCGCCGGTCCCGAGCCGACGCCCGCGCCCGGGACCCGGGGGGACGAGCGCGTCGAGGTCTGAGAGACCGTCCGCCGATGTCCGCGAAGGCCGGCGCCGGGGTCAGTCCTCGTCGCCGGCCGGTACCACCACGAGGAAGGCGTCCGAGGTCAGGTCCATCACGACCGTCGCCTTCAGTCCCTCGTTCCGGCGCCGGGCCGCGTACTCCTCCGCGGTCCAGGATCCACGCGGAGCCCCGGCGGGAAATCGTTCCAGCACCTTTGTGCCCATGGCGGCCCACACCTCCAGCTCGGACGGCGGACCCGGAGCGCCGAGTCCCGTGGAGTGCGCTTGCCCGGCATCCGCCGGTTCACGCGTACGAGGGGAACGGCAACTCCCGCGCGCGGACGGCTCGTTCGCCCGGAAGGCATAGGCGGGGCAAAGCCTGGGACGGGCTGTTGATCTCCGCCGTCGCGAATCCGACACTGTGGTGCCCGCACGTCCATACCGGGACGCGCGCGAACGGGGGGCTGAGAGGACATGAACGCATCCATACCCGGCACCGTGGAAGTCGCGGTGCGCCACATCCTGAGCGACAGGACGACCGGGTTCCTGACCAGGACCCGGAGGATCACCTGGAAGGACGGTCTGTACCGGGTGCGCCGGCCCGCGTCCGGCAAGCAGAGCGTGGAACTGATCTGCCCGGTGTGCGAGGCCTCCCTGCTGGCCGAGGTCCGCACCGAGGCCCGTACCCGCCGGACCAGCGCCGTCCTGCTGGTCCTGGCCGCCCTGAGCGTCGTCGTGTTCGTCGCGGCGTTCGGCTACGCCGTCCACGAGGGCGGCCGCACCCTGCCCGAGGGCCAGTCGCTGCCGACGCTGTTCCCCATCAGCGTCGTCTCGGTCTTCGTCACGTTCGTCGCCGCCCCGGTGCTGCTCCTGCGGGGCCGCCGCTACAACGGCGTCACCATGCTGGACGCGCCCAAACCGCGTCGGCGGCACGGGATCATCCCGGTTCGCGGCTGAACTCCGGGAACGACGGCGAGCGCACCGGGCGTGAGCGGTTCACGTCCGGTGCGGCGCGGCCCGGGGCGGGGGGTGCGTTGTGGTCCGGTGCGGCGAGGGGCGGTGCCGGCCGGGCGGGTTTCCGCGGGGCACGCGTCCACGACCCGGTCCGGGATGCGAGACCGGGCCGCCGTTCCTTGACTGCCCGCGCGCCGGGCTGCGACGATCTCCGCATGACGATGCGACTGGACCTCACGCGGCGACGCCACGTCGACCTCGCGCGTGTCTGCAGCGCCTTCTGTCGCCGCGAAGTCTGACGACCCCGATCCCCGGGTCTCCTTCGCGCGGTCCGTCCGCCCACAGCGGCTCGTCGCCCCTGTGGTCCGCCACGTGACCCGTACCCCCGCCCCTCGCTCCGGCGCCCGAATCCGGCCTGATCACGGCTGAGTTCCCGGATCCGGCGCGTCCCGGCAGCCGTCGTCCGGCCCGCCGTGCCGCGCCCGGAGCCGTCGGGCGCGTCGAACCGCCGCACAGGGAACGGGAGTCCGTCGGGACTCAGGCCCCCTTCCAGCAGGCCGCGCGCGAGGAGTGCGAGCCTGGCCCGTCGTCGCCGTGGTCCGGCCACGCCCGGCAGCCCGCCCCACCGGAACGCCGGTCACGCCCGCTCGTCCGCGAGCCCGCGCACGGCACGCACGCGGAAACCGTCCACCGGAATCCGTATCACGGAACCGGAACCCGTTTCACGAAAGAGGACCCATGGCCATCGTCCTGTCCGTCTCCGGCAGCCCCTCGGTCTCCTCCCGCACCGCCAGACTGGTGCGCCACCTCGACGCCCGGCTGACCGCCCAGGGCCACGAGGTGATCCCCCTCGACGTCCGCACCATCCCCGCGGAGGCGTTGCTCGGCGCCGACTTCCAGCATCCCGCCATCGTCGAGGCGGCCGAACTGTTCGCCCGCGCCGACGGCGTGGTCATCGGCACCCCCGTCTACAAGGCCGCCTACTCGGGCGTCCTCAAGGCCCTGCTCGACCTGCTCCCGCAGTACGCCCTGGCCGGGAAGACCGTGCTGCCGCTGGTCACCGGGGGCAGCAACGCCCATGTGCTCGCCCTGGACTACGCGTTGCGCCCGGTCCTCAACTCCATGGGCGCGGCCCATATAGTCCAGGGCTGGTTCACCCTCGACAAGGACATCGTCACGGGCCAGGACGGAAGCGTCACCGTGGCCCCGGGCTCCGCCGAGGCCCTGGCCCAGGTGGTGGACCAGTTCTCGGCCGCCCTCGGCCGCACCCGTCTGCTCGCCGCCACGGCCTGACGCGGACGACCGCCGACGTCTCCTCCCACGATCGGAGAACTCCGCCGTGCCCCTGACCTTCCACTGGTTCCTGCCCACCAACGGAGACAGCCGTCATGTCGTCGGCGGCGGCCACGGCAGTCCCGCCACCGCCTCCGGGCGGGACCGGCCGCCGACCGTCGCCTATCTGAGCCAGATCGCCCGCGCCGCGGAGGATCTGGGATTCCTGGGCGCCCTCACCCCCACCGGTGCCTGGTGCGAGGACGCGTGGCTGACGACCGCGATGGTCAGCCAGCGCACGGAGCGGCTGAAGTTCCTCGTGGCCTTCCGGCCCGGCTTCGTGTCGCCCACCCTCGCCGCGCAGATGGCCTCCACCTTCCAGCGCCAGACGGGCGGACGGCTGCTGCTCAACGTGGTGACCGGCGGGGAGAGCCACGAGCAGCGCGCCTACGGCGACTTCCTCGACAAGGACGCCCGGTATCGCCGTACCGGCGAATTCCTGCGGATCGTACGGGAGTTGTGGGACGGGAAGACCGTCGATCTGAGCGGTGAGCACCTGAGGGTCGAGGACGCCCGGCTCACCCGGGTCCCCGACCCGGTCCCGGAGGTCTACTTCGGCGGCTCCTCACCCGTCGCCGGCGAGGTCGCGGCCCGTCACGCCGACGTCTACCTCACCTGGGGCGAACCGCCCGCCCAGGTCGCCGAGAAGATCGCCTGGATCCGCGGACTGGCCGCCGGGCAGGGGCGGACGCTGCGCTTCGGCATCCGGCTCCACGTCATCACCCGCGACACCTCCGAGCAGGCCTGGGCCGAGGCCCACCGGCTCCTCGACGGCTTCGACCCGGCCACCGTACGGTCCGTGCAGGAGGGGCTCGCCCGCAGCGAGTCGCAGGGGCAGCGGCGGATGCTCGCGCTGCACGGCGGCAGCCGGGACCGACTGGAGATCCACCCCAATCTGTGGGCCGGCATCGGTCTGGTGCGCGGCGGAGCGGGCACCGCCCTGGTCGGCAGCCACGACGAGGTCGTCGGGCGGATCGAGGAGTACCACGCCCTCGGCATCGACGAGTTCGTGCTCTCCGGCTACCCGCACCTGGAGGAGGCCTACTGGTTCGGCGAGGGCGTCCTGCCCCGCCTCGCCGCGCGCGGCCTGTGGCGGCACCCGTTCGCGGCGCCGGCAGCGCCCGCCGTCCAGGTGCCCTTCACCGGCTGACCGCGGAGGCGGGGCCGGGCGAACCCAGCGACCCCAGGTGCGCGGCGCGCACCTGGGGTGTCTGCCCCTGCACCAGCAGGAACATCCCCTCGCGCGCGAGCCGTTGGGCCGGGCTGCGCAGATCCATCGCCCGCCCGCCACCGGCCACGACCGCCGCCGTGGTGGCCGCCCGCATCACGTCGTACGCCCGCGTCTTGCACACCAGCCGCTCCTCGACGCGCTCGGTCGGCACCGGGTGGTCGGCGAGTTCGTACGCCTGCCGTCGCACCTCGTCGAGACGTGCCCGCAGCGTCTGTGCCGTGTCCCTGGCCGAGGGATCGTCCTCCAGCAGGCCGATCGCCGCCGCCGTGATCCCGAAGACGGCGGGCGAGGCGTTGGTGTTCTTCGGCCGGTCGGTGACCGCCCAGGTCTCGTACGGGGCGCGGAGCACCACCGCCTCCTCGGGCAGCCAGAACCCGTCCAGCTCCAGGGAGACCGTCCGGGAGGCGGTCAGCGCGGCCAGCCGCATCGGCGGGGACGGGCGCAGCCCCGGCTGCTCGCGTGCCTCCGTGAACGCGAACAGGACCTCGTCGCGGTCCGTCACCCCGGCCAGCAGCATGACGTCGTTCAGCCCCCAGCCGGTGTACCAGGGGACCCTCCCGTCGAAGCGCCGGCCGCCCCGCTCCCGGGTGACCCGCACCGGGACGCGCGGATGGGCGCGCAACTGGGCGTAGGCGACACCGGACAGCAGCTCCCCGCGCGCGAGCGGTCCCAGCAGCCGGTCCCGTACCGGCAGCCCGCTCCTCGCCAGCATCGTGACGGGGGTGTGGTGCTGGGTCTGCACGAACCAGGTCGAGCAGCACGCCCCGGCCAGGATCTCCGCGGTCTCGCGGACCACCGCGGCCGGCGCCGCCGAACCGCCGTCCGCGACCGGGGCCGTGATGCCGAGCAGCCCCGACCGCTTGACCGCCTCGATGCTGCTCACGGGCACGCCGTCCCGGTCGACGTCCTCCGCCCGGGGCGCCAGCACCCGGGCCGCGAGGTCCCGGGCGGCGGTGAGGAGCGGATGCGGTGGGACGGTCATGGAGGGAATCTCCCGTCGTCGTCGTGGTGTGTGTCGATCCGGCGCTCTCCCGTTCGTGTAGTCAGGGAGAACCCGAGAGGGACCAGCGAGGAGGACACGTCATGAAGTACTACCTGCTGAGCGTGATGCAGCCGCAGGGCGAACCGCCCGCGCCCGAGGTCCTGGAAGAGATCATGCACAATCTGGAGGTGTTCCACACGGAGCTGCGCGAGGCCGGCGCCTGGGTGTTCGCCGGCGGACTCCACGGTCCCGACACCGCCACTGTGCTGCGGGCCGAGGACGGCGAGGTCCTGGTCACCGACGGGCCGTACGCGGAGAGCAAGGAGTATCTCGGCGGGATCTGCCTGATCAAGGCGCCCGATCTCGACGCGGCGCTGACGTGGGGGCGCAAGGCGACCCTGGCGACGACGCTCCCGATCGAGGTGCGCCCGTTCATGCACGAGTCCGAGGACTGATGGCCGTCGGCGCCGGGGACGTCGAGGCGGTCTTCCGCGCCGAGTACGGCCGTGCCGTCGCCGTCCTGATCCGCTTCCTCGGCGACATCGACCTCGCCGAGGAAGCGGTCCAGGACGCCTTCACCACGGCCGTGGCCAAGTGGCCGGGGAGCGGCATCCCGCCGAGCCCGGCCGGCTGGATCATCACGACCGCCCGCAACCGCGCCGTCGACCGGCTCCGCCGTGAGTCCACCCGTGCGGCCCGGCACGCCGAGGCGGCCCGGCTGAACGCCCCCGACGACCCCGTGGAGGAGGGCCCCGTGCGCGACGACCGGCTCCGTCTGATCTTCACCTGCTGCCACCCCGCGCTCGCCCCGCAGGCCCGGGTCGCCCTCACCCTGCGGCTCCTGGGCGGTCTGACCACCGCGCAGATCGCGCGGGCCTTCCTCGTCCCCGAATCCACCATGGCCCAGCGGATCGTCCGCGCCAAGGCCAAGATCCGCGACGCGGGCATCCCCTACCGCGTGCCGCGCGACGCGGACCTGCCGGACCGGGTCAGGGGCGTCCTGGCCGTCGTCTACCTGGTCTTCAACGAGGGCTACGGCGGCCGCGAGGACCTCTGCGCCGAGGCGCTGAGACTCGGACGCCTCCTCGTCGAGCTCATGCCCGACGAACCCGAGGCGCTCGGCCTGCTCGCGCTGATGCTGCTCGTCGAGGCCCGCCGTCCGGCCCGTACGACGGCGGACGGCGATCTGGTCCTCCTCGCCGAGCAGGACCGGACCCTGTGGGACCGGGACCTGATCACCGAGGGCCAGGCGCTCGTACGGCGGTGTCTGCGCCGCGACCGGCCGGGGCCCTACCAGATCCAGGCCGCGGTGAACGCGGTGCACAGTGACGCGCCGACGGCCGCCGCCACCGACTGGGGCCAGATCCTGCGGCTGTACGACCAGCTCATGGAGCTCGCCCCGAGTCCCGTCGTCGCCCTCAACCGGGCCGTCGCCGTGGCCGAGACCCAGGGGGCGCGAAGGGCCCTCGCCCTCGTGGACGAGCTGGACCTCGGCGGCTACCACGCCTTCCACGCTGTACGGGCGGAGCTGCTGCGCAGGCTCGGGCGCGAGGCCGAGGCGCTGCGGGCGTACGACGCCGCCATCGCCCTCACGGCGAGCGCCCCGGAGCGCGCCCGTCTCGAACGGAGCCGGGCGGCCCTGCCGGAGGCCCGGCCCCACCCCTGACCCCACCACGGACCGGTGACCCCACCACGGACCGGCCCGGCGGAGCGTGGCCGGACGGCGGTCCTGACCCGGAGGGCGTTCCGAGGGCACGATGGACTCATGACGAAGCCATCCGCGCGTCCGGTCCCTCGTACGTCCTCCGTCTCGGCGCTGTCGCTGTGGTCCCAGGACTCCGTGCTGTCGATCGGCTCGGTCGGGTCGGTGCTGTCCATCGGGTCCGTCGGCTCCGTCCTCTCCGTCGGTTCGATCGGAAGCGCCCTCTCGGTCGGTTCGATCGGATCCGCGCTGTCCCTGATCTCGACGGGCTCGTGGCTGAGCACGGGCTCGCTGTTCTCCGCCCAGTCACGGTGGTCGGTGCTTTCCTGGCGTTCCTCCGGCGGTCTCCTGGCCGCCGGAGCGGAGGTCTCGCGCTGCGCGTCGCCGTGGTTGCGGGCACGGTGATAGGGGGGTCCCCGCGGACGGTTGGGCCGAACGGCCCCCGCCGGGGACCTGCGGCCCCTGCCGCGCCCCACCGTTCCGGCGCGAGGCTGGAGTCCAGAGAGCGGAACGGAACGGATCGCTGACCCCGGAGGTGGACACCATGCGTCGCACTGTCACCGTTGGCCTCGACGGTTCTCCCGAGAGTCTCGCCGCCGCCGAGTGGGCCGCCCGCGAGGCGCGGCTGCGCGCCCTGCCGGTCAGGCTCGTCAACGTCTGGGAACCGGCCCCGCAGCCCATGGCCCAGGCGCCGCTCCTCGGAGCCGAGACCCACCAGCACTGGAGCGAACGGGTCCCGCGCGAGGCCGCCGAAGGTCTGCGGGCCCGCCACCCGGGAGTCGACGTCACCACCGAGCAGATCACGGGCCGGCCCGCGGAGGCCCTGGTGAAGGCCGCGGACGAGGCCGAGATGCTGGTCCTCGGCACGCGCGGGCTCAGCGGCGCGGGCGGATTCATGGTCGGCTCGGTCGGCCTGTCCGTGGCGGCGCGCGCCGAGCGGCCCGTGGTGTACGTACGCGCCGGTGAACAGGCCGCGGACGAGCACCTGCCGGATCCGGCGGGCATCCCGTCCGCCGCGGCCCCCTTCCGCCCCGTCGTGCTCGGACTCGACACCAGCCGCCCCGACGACACGCTGATCGGCTTCGCCTTCGAGGCGGCCCTCCTGCGCGCCACGGCGCTGCGGGTGGTCCACTCCTGGAACGAGCCGCCCTACATCGCGTACGGACTGCCCCCGGACCTGAAGATGACCGCCCGGCTGGCCGCCGAGGACGCCTCCTCCATGACCGTGGCCCTTCGGGCCTGGCGCGAGAAGTACCCGTCCGTCGAGATCGTCGAGGACTCGCTCTCGGGCAAGCCGGCCAACCACCTGGTGGACGCCTCCCGGGAGGCCTCCCTCGTGGTCGTGGGCCGCAGGATCCGGCGCTCCGCGCTCGGTGCCCACATCGGGCCCGTCGGGCACGCCGTCCTCCATCACGCCACCGCCCCCGTCGCCGTCGTCCCGCACCAGTGATCAGCCCCCTCCGCCCCCGGTGCTGACCGCGCCCGATCGCGCAAGGAGAGACATCCGATGAAAGCAGCAGTCGTACGAGCGTTCGGTGAGCCGCTGGTCATCGAGGAGCGCCCGGACCCCGAGCCGGGACCCGGCCAGGTCCGCATCCGGCTGGAGGCCTCCGGGCTCTGCCACACCGACATCCACGCGGCCCACGGCGACTGGCCGGTCAAGCCGAGCCCGCCGTTCGTCCCCGGACACGAGGGTGTCGGCCTGGTCGAGGCACTGGGCGACGGCGTCACCCATCTGGAGGTGGGGCAGCGGGTCGCCGTGCCCTGGCTCGGCAAGGCCTGCGGACGCTGCGAGCACTGCCTCTCCGGCTGGGAGACCCTGTGCGAGCAGCAGGTCAACACGGGCTACGGCTGCGACGGCGGCTACGCCGAGAAGATGCTCGCCTGGGCCGACTTCGCCCAGCCCGTGCCCGAGGGCGTCCCGCCGCTCGACGCGGCACCCCTGACCTGCGCCGGCGTGACCACGTACAAGGCGCTGAAGGTCGCCGACGTGCGGCCCAGCCAGCTCGTCGCGATCTCCGGGGTCGGCGGACTCGGCCACCTCGCCCTCCAGTACGCGAAGATCGCCGGCGCGACCGTGGCCGCGATCGACGTCACCGACGAGAAGCTCGAACTCGCCGCGGAACTCGGCGCCGACATCGTGATCGACGCCCGCAAGGAGGACCCGGGCGAGGTCCTGCGCGGCCACGGAGGGGCGCACGCCGCGATCGCGCTCGCGGTCAACGAGGAGGCGTTCTCCGCCGTGTACACCGGGCTGCGGCGCGGCGGGAAGCTCGTCATGGTCGCCATGCCGGCGCACGGCACGATCCAGGTCCCGATCTTCGAGACCGTGCTGAACGGCACCTCGGTGATCGGCTCCATCGTCGGCACCCGGCAGGACCTGGCCGAGGTGTTCGAGCTGCACGCGGCGGGCCGGACCAGGGTGATCCGGGAGTCCCGGCCGCTGGAGGCGGTCAACGAGTCCATCGACGAGGTCCTGCACGGCCGCGTCCAGGCCCGGATCGTCTTCGACTTCGCCGACGGGAGCTGACCGCCGTGGACCTGCCCCTCGTCGTGGGCGTCGACGGGTCCGAGCCCGCCATGCGCGCGGCGGACTGGGCCGGCGACGAGGCCGCCCCGCGCGTCGGGATGCAGCTCGGCCGGGTCGCCCACGCGGCACTGCACCACGCGGCCTGTCCCGTCGCCGTCGTGCCCCAGCGAGGGTGAACGGTTCAGAGGCCCGCCGCGTGGTCCGGGACGTACGTCTGGAGATCGCGCGGCGGACGGACGTACCCCGTGGACGGCGGCCGCTCGGGCAGCTCCAGAACCGGTGGCGGCACCTCGTGGTAGGGCACCGTCGACAGCAGATGGGCGATCATGTTCAGCCGGGCGCGCCGCTTGTCGTCGCTCTCCACCACGAACCACGGCGCCTCGGCGATGTCCGTGTGCACCAGCATCTCGTCCTTCGCCCGGGAGTACGCCTCCCACCGGGTGATCGACTCCAGGTCCATCGGGGACAGCTTCCAGCGCCGCGTGGGGTCCTTCAGCCGGCGCCGGAACCGCTTCTGCTGCTCGGCGTCGCTCACCGAGAACCAGTACTTGCGCAGCAGCACCCCCGCCTCCACCAGCATCCGCTCGAAGATCGGGCACTGCCGCAGGAACAGCTGGTGCTCCTCCTTCGTGCAGAAGCCCATGACGTGCTCGACCCCGGCGCGGTTGTACCAGCTCCGGTCGAACAGCACGATCTCCCCGGCGGCCGGCAGATGCTCCACGTACCGCTGGAAGTACCACTGGGTGCGCTCGCGCTCGGTCGGCCTGGGCAGCGCCGCGATCCGCGCGATGCGCGGGTTCAGATGCTCCGCCACCCGCTTGATCGTGCCGCCCTTGCCCGCCGCGTCCCGGCCCTCGAAGACCACCACCACGCGGGCCCCCTCGGTCCGCACCCACTCCTGGAGCTTCACCAGCTCCGTCTGGAGCCGCAGCAGCTCCCGCTCGTACGCCGCGAGCGGCACCTTCGCCGTCTTCCCGTCGGCCACGCCGCCTCCTTCGCACACCGGCGCCTCCCGTGAGGCGCCGCGATGACCCGCCTCGCCGACCGGCCCCCGACCACCTACGGAGTCACGATGCCCAAGGCCGAACACCAGGACAGCACCGTACTGACCGACGACGAACTGCGCACGCTGGACGCCCACTGGCGGGCCGCCAACTACCTTGCCGTGGGCCAGATCTACCTGATGGCCAACCCGCTGCTCACCCGGCCCCTGACCCCCGCGCACATCAAGCCCCGGCTGCTCGGCCACTGGGGCACCTCACCCGGCCTCAACCTCGTGTACACCCACCTCAACCGCGTGATCAGGGCGCGCGGGCTCGACGCGCTGTGCGTGTGGGGCCCCGGGCACGGCGGCCCGGCCGTGCTGGCGAACTCCTGGCTGGAGGGCACGTACAGCCGGACCTATCCCACCGTGTCCCGCGACGCCGAGGGCATGGAGAAGCTGTTCCGGCAGTTCTCCTTCCCCGGCGGGGTGCCCAGCCACGTCGCCCCCGAGACACCCGGCTCCATCCACGAGGGCGGTGAGCTCGGGTACGCGCTGTCCCACGCGTACGGCGCGGCCTTCGACAACCCGGACCTGCTGGTCGCCTGCGTCGTCGGCGACGGCGAGGCGGAGACCGGACCCCTCGCCGCGTCCTGGCACTCCAACAAGTTCCTCGACCCGGTCCACGACGGCGCCGTCCTGCCGGTCCTGCACCTCAACGGCTACAAGATCGCCAACCCGACCGTGCTGTCCCGGCTCCCGGAGGCCGAACTCGACGACCTGCTGCGGGGATACGGCCACGAACCGATCCACGTGACCGGCGACGACCCTCTCCAGGTGCACCGCGCCATGGCCGCCGCCCTCGACCGCGCACTGGACCGCATCGCGCTCCTCCAGCGCGCGGCCCGCGAGGACGGCGTCACCGAGCGCGCCCCCTGGCCGATGATCGTGCTGCGCACCCCCAAGGGCTGGACCGGCCCGGCCGAGGTCGACGGCCTGCCCGTCGAGGGCACCTGGCGCGCCCACCAGGTCCCCCTCGCCCAGGTCCGCGAGAACCCCGAGCACCTGCGGCAGTTGGAGACCTGGCTGCGCTCCTACCGGCCCGAGGAACTCTTCGACGCCGAGGGACGGCCCACGGCCGACGTACTGGCCTGTGTCCCCGAGGGCTCCCGGCGCCTCGGCGCCACCCCCCACGCCAACGGCGGCCTCCTGCTGCGCGACCTGCCCCTCCCGCCCCTGGAGCGCTACGCCGTCCCCGTCGACAAGCCCGGAGCGACCCTGCACGAGCCGACCCGGGTACTCGGCGACCTGCTCGAACACGTCATGCGCGCCACCGCACAGCGCCGCGACTTCCGGCTCGTCGGCCCCGACGAGACGGCCTCCAACCGCCTGGACGCCGTCTTCGCCGCCAGCGGCAAGGCCTGGCAGGACCGGACCCTGCCCGCCGACGAACACCTCGACCGGCACGGCCGCGTCATGGAGATCCTGTCCGAACACACCTGCCAGGGCTGGCTGGAGGGCTACACCCTGACCGGGCGGCACGGACTGTTCTCCTGCTACGAGGCGTTCGTGCACATCGTCGACTCCATGGTCAACCAGCACATCAAGTGGCTGAAGACATCGCGGGAGTTGTCCTGGCGCGCGCCGATCGCCTCCCTCAACTACCTGCTCACCTCGCACGTCTGGCGCCAGGACCACAACGGCTTCTCGCACCAGGACCCCGGCTTCGTCGACCACGTCCTCAACAAGAGCCCCGAGGTCGTGCGCGTCTACCTCCCGCCGGACGCCAACACCCTGCTGTCCGTGGCCGATCACGTCCTGCGCAGCCGCGACTACGTCAACGTCGTCGTCGCCGGCAAACAGCCCTGCTTCGACTGGCTGTCCATGGACCAGGCCCGCGCCCACTGCGCCCGCGGCGCCGGCATCTGGGACTGGGCCGGAACCGCCGACGCCGGCCGGGAACCCGACGTCGTCCTCGCCTGCGCGGGCGACGTCCCCACCCAGGAGATCCTGGCCGCCGCCGACCTGCTGCGCCGCCATCTGCCCGAACTCGCCGTCCGGGTCGTCAACGTCGTCGACATGACCCGGCTGCTCCCGCGCGAGGAACACCCGCACGGGATGAGCGACTTCGAGTACGACGGACTGTTCACCACCGACAAGCCGGTGATCTTCGCCTACCACGGCTACCCCTGGCTCATCCACCGCCTCGCCTACCGCCGCACCGGCCACCGCAACCTCCACGTACGCGGCTACAAGGAGATGGGCACCACCACGACCCCCTTCGACATGGTCGTCCGCAACGACATGGACCGCTACCGCCTCGTCATGGACGTCATCGACCGGGTCCCCGGCCTCGGCGTCCGCGCCGCCGCCCTGCGCCAGAAGATGGACGACGTCCGCTCCCGCCACCACGTCTGGATCCGCGAACACGGCACCGACCTGCCCGAGGTCGCCGACTGGACCTGGACCGGCTGACGGCCCGCACGCCCGCAGCGGGCACACCGCCGGCACGGCCCGCACGGGCCGGCGGTGTGCCCGCCGACCGGGGCCGCCGCCCCGCGCGTGCCGCGAGGACGGCGGCCCACCCGTACCCGAGGATGGGGGAATGGACGACCTCACCTGGGACTACGAGGGCTACCACCCGGCGCAGGAACGCCTGCGCGAATCGCTGTGCACCCTCGGCAACGGGTACTTCGCCACCCGCGGCGCGGCCCCCGAGTGCGCCGCCGACTCCGTCCACTACCCCGGCACGTACGCGGCCGGCTGCTACAACCGCCTCACCTCACAGGTGGCCGGACAGCAGGTCGAGAACGAGGACATGGTCAACCTGCCCAACTGGCTGCCGCTGCGCGTCCGGACCGCCACCGGGACCTGGCTCACCCCCGACTCCCACCGGCTCCTCGACCACCGGCTCCGCCTCGACCTCGTCGCGGGCACCCTGGAACGCACCACGCGCTACGAGGACGAGGAGGGCCGGCGCCTCGCCGTGCGGCAGCTGCGGCTGGTCCACATGGCCGATCCCCACCTCGCCCTGCTCCGTACGGAACTGACCGCCGAGGGCTGGTCCGGGACCGTCGAGATCGAGTCGGCCCTCGACGGCACGGTCACCAACAGCGGCGTCGAGCGCTACCGCGCCCTGGCCTCCCACCATCTGCGGGACGTCCGGACCGGCACCGGGGAACCGGACACCGTCTGGCTGAGCTGCCGCACCACCGCCTCGGAGATCGGCGTCGGACTGGCCGCCAGGACCGTCACCGACGCGCCCGCCGTGACCAGCGACGCGCACAGCCCGGGACGCGCCGCCCAGGTGCTCCGGATCGCCCTCACCGACGGCCGGACCGTGACCGTGGACAAGACGGTGGCCCTGCACACCTCCCGCGACGCGGCGATCAAGGACCCGCTGAACGCGGCCGTCGAGCGGGCCGGCGGCGCCCCGGACTTCGAGACGCTCCTCGACACCCACCGCACGGCGTGGCAGCAGCTGTGGCGCAACGCCGAGATGGACGTCCGCAACACCGTCGGCCCGATCCTGCGCCTGCACCTCTTCCACGTGCTCCAGACCCTCTCCCCGCACACCGCCGAGCTCGACGTCGGCGTCCCCGCGCGCGGACTGCACGGCGAGGCCTACCGGGGGCACGTGTTCTGGGACGAACTCTTCGTGCTGCCCTATCTGAACCTCCACTTCCCCGAGGTCTCCCGCTCGCTGCTCACCTACCGCCACCGCCGCCTGGAGCGGGCCCTGCGGGCGGCCCGGGACAGCGGACGCACCGGTGCGATGTATCCCTGGCAGAGCGGCAGCGACGGCCGCGAGGAGACCCAGGAACTGCACCTGAACCCCCGGTCGGGGCGCTGGCTCCCGGACCACTCACGGCTTCAGCACCACGTCGGATCGGCGATCGCGTACAACGTGTGGCAGTACTGCGAGGCGACCGGCGACACCGAGTTCCTGCACACCAAGGGCATCGAGATGCTCGTGCAGATCGCCCGCTTCTGGGCCGGCTCCGCCGAGCACGACGACGCGCTCGGACGCTACCGGATCCGCGGGGTCGTCGGACCCGACGAGTACCACGACGCCTACCCCGACGCGGACCGGCCCGGGCTCGACGACAACGCGTACACCAACGTCACCGCCGCCTGGACGCTCGCCCGCACCCTCGACGTGCTGGGCGAGCTCCCCGAACTGCTGCGCCGCGACCTCGTCGAGCGGACCGGTCTCGACCCCGCCGAACTCGACCTCTGGCACGAGCTGTCGAACCGCCTGTACGTGCCCTTCCACGACGGTGTCATCAGCCAGTTCGAGGGTTACGGGGACCTCGCGGAACTCGACTGGGAGGGCTACCGCGAGCGGTACGGGGACATCAGACGGCTCGACCGGATCCTGGAGGCCGAGGGCGACAGCGTCAACCGCTACCAGGCCTCGAAGCAGGCGGACGTGCTGATGCTCGGCTACCTCTTCTCGCCCGCCGAGCTCGGCGCCCAGTTCCGCAGGCTCGGACACGAGGTCGACGACGCCCAGTGGCGGCGCACCGTCGACCACTACCTGCGGCGCACGAGCCACGGTTCGACGCTGAGCAGCCTGGTGCACGGCTGGGTGCTGGGCCGGGCCCGGCGCGCCGACGCCTGGACGTACATCCACGAGGCGCTGCGGGGCGACATCGCGGACGTCCAGGGCGGCACCACGGGGGAGGGCATCCACCTGGGCGCGATGGCGGGCACCCTCGACCTCGTCCAGCGCGGACTGACCGGTCTGGAGACCCGTGGCGCAGCGCTGCGCTTCGACCCGGTCCCGCCACCCGAGCTGTCCGAGTACGGCTTCGCGATCCGCTACCGGGGGCATCGCGGTGTCCAGCTGCGCCTGAGCGCCGGCAGGCTCAACGTGAGCGTGCCGTCCTCGGACGAGCCGCCCATCGACATCTCCCTGGCGGACCGCACCGTCACGGTGGCGCCGGGCGAGTCCTGCACCCTGACCCTGCCGGACCACGCGCCCTGACGGGCGAGGCGCGGGCGCTGCCTGGCGGAGCGGGAATCAGCGCGTGGTGTGGTGGGCGGCGGCTTCCGGGTGTTCGAGCTGGTTGGCCAGGACCGCCGCCTGGACGCGCCGCTGCACGCCGAGCTTGGCCAGCAGCCGCGAGATGTGGTTCTTCACCGTCTTCTCGGACAGATAGAGCTCCTTGCCGATCTCCCGGTTCGTGAGCCCGTCCCCGATCAGCGCGAGGATGTCCCGCTCGCGCGGAGAGAGGCCGGCGAGCTCCTGCGAGAGGGGCGGCTCCTCCGCCGGGTCCGTACGCAGCTTGCGCATCAGCCGGGCGGTCGTCGTCGGGTCCAGCATCGACTGTCCTGAGGCCACGGTACGGACCGCCGAGATCAGGTCGGAGCCCTTGATCTGCTTCAGCACATAGCCCGCGGCCCCGGCCATGATCGCGTCGAGCAGCGCTTCCTCGTCGTCGAACGACGTCAGCATCAGACAGGACAGCTCGGGCATCTGGCTGCGCAGCTCACGGCAGACGCTGATGCCGTCGCCGTCCGGCAGCCTCACGTCGAGCACCGCCACGTCGGGCCGCAGCGCCGGGCCGCGCACCAGCGCGTGCTCGACGCTGTCCGCGTCGCCGACCACCGAGATGTCGGGCTCCGCGTCCAGGAGGTCGGTCAGACCACGGCGCACCACCTCGTGGTCGTCCAGCAGGAAGACCCTGATCGGGTTCTGCTCGGAGAACGTACGCGGCTCGGCCATGACGACCCCTTGTTCAGTGATGGACGGCGGACCAGGAGTCCGCTCCGTTCGATCATCACTCCTCCGGGCCCGACGCACTAGGGCCGACCGGCCCCATGTCGGTCCGGTCCCATGCCGGTCCACCGGCGTCGCGCCGCCGGCGGCGGTCTCAGCGCGCGCTGCCGCTGCCGTAGGGGGCGTACAGATCGAGCAGCCGGGTCCGGGCGGACTGGAGCCGGTGACCGACGATCGCGCCCGCCCACCGGGCCACGGCCATGCCGAGTCCCGGATCGTCCGCGCAGAGCGTCCGGACCTCCTCCGCGTCGAATTCGTAGGCGCGCACCGGGCTCGTCGCCTCGGCGCCCAGATGCCAGACGTGCGGGGCGAACAGCCAGGACCAGCCGACGAGTTCGTTGTGGCCGAGGATCTCGATGACCGCCGGGCGGCGGCCAGGGACCCGCAGGTCGAGGGCGACCGTGCCGGTCCTGATGATCCAGAAGCGGTCCGCGTGGCGGCCCTCCTCGAACAGCCGGGTGCCCTCGGCGAACGACACCTCGCGGGCCACCCTCAGCAGCTGTTCGCGCCGGTCGGCGGGCAGCGCCCGCAGCATGGTGGTCGTGGTGGAAGCACTCATGATCCTGCCTCTTCCTGGCGCGCGATCCTTCCGCCCCCAATCTCCGCCCGGGGCGCGTCACCCACCAGGGGCCGTCCGGCCCCGGTCGCGGGCCGCACGGCCCGGTCCGGGGCCGAAGGACCCCGCCGAAGGGGACCGCCCGGCACCTGCCCACGGGCTTCGCCCCCGGACCACGCTCGACGGACGGGGACATGCCACGGACGGCGGCGACCGCAGCCGCGACCTACGCCCGGTCCGTGGCGCCCCGGCCGAGCACGGGACGCTGGAGGTAGGGATCATGCTCCGACCGGTAGCAGCGGGGATCGACGGTTCCCCGGAGAGTCTGGCCGCGGCCCACTGGGCGGCCCGTGAGGCACTGCGCCGGGGTACGGCGCTCCGTCTCGTGCACGCGTGGCAGTGGCACGAGCCATCCGCCGGGTCCGCGCGGTCCGACGTCCCCCGGCGGGACCGGGCCGAGGACCTGCTGACCGGTGTCGCGGACGGGCTGTGCGCGGCGCACCCCGGACTGCGGGTCCTCGGCCGGCCCGCCGAGGACGCACCGGTGACCGCCCTCCTGGCCGCGGCCGACGAGGCGGACCTGCTGGTTCTCGGGTCCCGTGGCCTCGGCGGCGCCACGGGCTATCTGCTGGGGTCCATCTCCCAGCGGATCGTGTCCAGGTCGCCGGTCCCCGTCGTCCTGGTCCGCGCCGGCACCCCGGACCGGGACCGCGAGGTCGTCCTCGGCCTCGGCACCGGCCAGACGTACGACGAGGTCGTCGCGTTCGCCTTCCACGCCGCCCGGCTCCGCGGTGCCGTGCTGCACGCCGTCCACGTCTACGGCGCCCCGGACCCCGTCACCGCCCCCCGGCTCGCCCGGGAGGACGGCCCGCGCCTGCTCGCCGAGCACGAACAGGCCGTCGTCGCCGCCCTCGGCCCCTGGTGCGGGAAGTTCCCCGACGTGCCCGTCGCCGAGACCGTCCTGGAGGGCCGTCCGGGCGCCGACCTCGTCCGCGCGGCGGCCGGGGCCGCCCTGGTGGTGGTGGGACGCAGGGAGCGGGAGAGCCGCTTCGGCACCTACCTCGGCCCGGTCGCCCACGCCGCGCTGCACCACGCCGACTGCCCCGTCGCGGTGGTCCCGCACACCTGAACAGGCGCGCAGGGCACGGGACATGGCCCACCCCCGGGCGGTGGCTCACCACCGGGCGGTGGCTCACCACCGGCCGTGGCCCACTCCCGGGCCGTGGCCCATCCCCGGCCATGGGCCGCCCTCGGGCATGGTCCGCCCGCGCCCCTGCTCACCCGTCCGGGAGCGCCGCTCGGTGGCCCGCCGACCGACAGCACAGTGGAGGAACGGACATGACCTCGCGTCAGGTGACGGTAGGCGTCGACGGTTCCGTCGCCGCCGTACGGGCGCTGGACCGGGCCGCGGAGGAGGCGGTGCTGCGCGGAGCCGCCCTGGACATCGTGTACGCCGTGCCCGACGTGGACGGCGCGGGACCCGTGCTCGCCACGGCCGTTGCACGGGCCCGCGGGCGCTGTCCCGGTCTGCCGGTGACGGCCCTCGCGGTGCCGGGGAGCCCGGTCAGGGCTCTGGCGGACCACGGCCGGGACGCCGAGCTCACCGTCGTCGGCACACGGCGGCTCGGCGTGCTCGGCACGTTCCTGGCCGGGTCGGTGAGCCGCCGGCTGGCCGCGCGCACCGGTGGCCCGCTGCTCGTCGTCGGGGGCGCTCAAGGGGTTCCGGAGGGCGCGGTGTTGTTCTGGCCGGCGGGTGAGGCGGACCTGGACGGCGCGGCGTTCGCCTTCGCGGAGGCGGAGCGCCGGGGTGCCCGTCTGCGGGTGCTGCGCGCCGGGGCCTCCCGGTCCGCGGACGCCGGTCACCGGGTCCCGGCGCCGGGTGAGGGCCGCAGCCGGTCGCCCCGGCACGGGCGGCGCACGTCCGGGGCCGGTGGCTTGCCGCCCACGGACCGGGGTTTCCCGGGCACTTCTCCGTTCGCGTGGCCGGGTCTGCCGCGACCGGTCCGGCCCGTGCACGCGCTCGTGGAGGCGACCCGCGGGGCCGTCGTCGTGGTCGTCGGCGCGCGCCGACGCGGGCACCGGCCCGGGCGGGTCGCCCGCGTCCTGCTGCGTCACGCGCACTGCCCGGTCGTGCTGGTCCCGGGCGGGGACCCCGAGTAGGGACCTTCGGCCCTGCCGTCAGGGCCTCGCGACCCCTCCGAACTCCCTTGCGGCGGCGGGACATTGAGCATGCCGACGAGAGCACGAACGAAGAGCACCGAGGAAGAGCGCGAGCCCGGTCCGAGCCCGGTCCGAGTCGGGTCCGGGGCACGACCCCACGACCGTGTCGTACACCCTTAACACTCCTGGGAGGGATCAGCATCATGGCAGTCCACGAGCAACCCCACCGGCACACAGGGCTCCGCCTTCCGTCGCGAGGCACCCGTTCGGCGCTGAGGGCGGACGAGGCCGTGAACGCGTCGGCCGCGACGGCCGGTTCGTACGCCTTCGCGGGGCTGCGCCTGCTGACCGGGTTCGTCTTCCTGTGGGCCTTCCTCGACAAGACCTTCGGCCTCGGCTACGCCACCCCGTCCGGCAAGGGCTGGATCGACGGCGGCTCGCCGACCAAGGGCTTCCTGGGCTCGGTCGCCGCCGGACCGATGAAGTCGACGTTCCACTCCTGGGCCGGCGAGGACTGGGTCGACTGGCTGTTCATGGCCGGCCTGCTGGGTGTCGGTGTCGCCCTCGTCGCCGGAGTCGCCCTGCGGCTCGCCGCGGTGTCCGGCACCGTGATGATGGCGTTCATGTGGCTCGCCGAATGGCCGCCCGCCCGGCATCTGTCCGACGGCTCGCCGACCATGTCGCCCAACCCCTTCGCCGACTACCACGTGATCTACGCGGTGGTCCTCGTGGCCCTGGCCGCCGCGGGCGCCGGTGCCACCTGGGGTCTGGGCCGCCTCTGGGAGCGGCTTCCCCTCGTGAGCCGGAGCCCCTGGCTGCGATGACCGCGGACCCGTCGGTGGGGCGCCCCCGCGAGGAAGCGGGGGCGCCCCACCGCGTCGCGGGGGCGGGTTGCTCCGGCCGCGGCGGGGCACCCGCGAGGTCGCACGGCCCACCGGCGTCGCCGTACGGCTGGGCACCAAGTCCCGGTCCGCCCGGGCCGTTTGGCCCCCGCCGGGGACCAGCGGCCCCTCCCGCCGGGCCTTCGCCGGCGCAAGACTGATCATGCATCCCTCAAGGAGGTCCTCAGATGTCCAGCACGATCGTTGCCGGTCTGGACGGCTCGCCCGAGAGTCTCGCCGCGGCCGAATGGGCAGCCCGTGAAGCCCGGCGAACGGACGCCCGGCTGCATCTCGTGCACGCCTGGTTGTGGCATCCCTACGTGTACAGCCCGCTGGCCGGCGTCGCGGTTCCGCCGCCCTCGGAGGACCCGCGGCGCGAATGGGCCGAACGTCTGCCGCGCGACACCGCGGCCAAGCTCGCGGCTGACCACCCCGGGCTGTCCGTCAGCGGGGAGCGGGTCGCCGAGCAGCCTGTCCCCGCGCTGCTGGCCGCCTCGGAGGACGCCGAGCTGCTGGTGCTCGGGTCCCGGGGTCTCGGCGGAGTCGCCGGGTTCCTGACCGGGTCCGTTGCGCAGGCCATGGTGGCACGCAGCCGGACCCCGATCGTGCTCGTACGAGCCGAGGCGGGGCCCGCGGAAGTCTCCGGGCGTGAGGGGGTCGTGCTCGGGCTCGACCTGGAGCACCCGGACGCCACCGTGATCGCGTTCGCGTTCCGGGCGGCGGCCCGCAGGGCGACGGACCTGCACGTCGTCCACGGCTGGAGCCTGCCGCCGTACTACGGCTACAGCGGAGCGTCCGACGCCGAGACCGACCAGGCGTTGGTGGCCCAGGCGCAGCAGCAGCTCAGCGAGGTCCTGGCCCCCTGGCAGGAGAAGTTCCCCGCCGTCGGGCTGCGCGAACAGGCCGTGATCGGCGGTGCCGGCCGCCATCTCGTGGAGGCGTCCCGGAAGGCGGCGCTGGTCGTCGTCGGCCGGCGCAACCGCCAGTCCCCGGTCGGCGCTCATGTCGGGCCGGTGACCCAGGCGGTCCTGCACCACTCCACGGCACCGGTCGCGGTGGTCCCGCACGACTGACGGCCCCTGCACCGGGTCACCAGACCACCGGCCACCGGTTCACCGGCCACCCGGCCACTCGGCCACCGGTTCACCGGTCACCCGGACAATGGTTCACCGGTCATCCAACCACCGGATCGCCGGTCACCGGCACACGAGGAAGGGCCCCGGGAAGGTCTCCCGGGGCCCTTCCTCGCGTCGAGTCCCGGGTGTCCAGGACGCCGTCGTCACGGGGTCTTGTGGCCCCACTGCGGTCCGAGCCGTTCCCACTCGCGCGCCCACCGGTTGTAGCGCCGCTGGTCGAGCCGCCACCGGGCGAGGCCGCCGGCGCCGAAGACCAGACCGCCCAGGGCCACGGCGGCGCCGACGCCCAGCAGACTCGACTCGGTCGCCGCGGCGCTGCCGGTCGGCGGTGCCGTGGTGGGACGGCCGCGGGTGTCAAGCCAGATCATCACGCGCTCTCCGGCCCGGTGCCCGGAGTCCACCAGGGCGCTGGCGACATGGGGTGTCCCGTCGGCCGCCGTCCAGCGCACCATCGCCCGGACATGGTCGTACACCGCGCTCTCCCCGGCGGGCACGGCCGAACCCGTACTGGCCACCAGCACGGCCGGGACCGCGTGCCGGTCGTGCCGCAGCCGGCTGAAGGACGCGTCGGCGGCATGGGCCGTCACCAGGCCGACGAAGATGCCGCCCAGCACCATCACCGTCCAGACGATCAGCACGATCCACGCCTCGAAGACGTCGTCACGGCGACGCAGCGGATTCCTCCGCCAGCGCCAGCACCACTGCCTCGCACCCTCTGCTCCCCGTGCTCCGCGCATGGCACCGCACCTCCTCGTTACACCCCAACAGTGCAAGGGGATCGCGGCGCGCGCGAGCGGTGGCAGAGGTCGTCCGGTCCCGCGAAGAGGACCGATCGGCCCTCGTGCGCGGCATCTGCCCCGGTCAGACTGGATGTGCGAGGCCGTGACGCACGCTGAACGGGCTGTCGCAGAGGCACTGCCCGCCGTCGCGGCAGGAACGGTTCGGGTCGTCCGGAAGCTCCGGGCGACCGGGGACGTCCCGCCGAGAAGGGGTGATGGACGATGTCGGAGCAGACACGAAGCGTGAACGTCGACCAGGTGTGCCGGGCGACGAACGGCTGGACGCCGGGCCGGGCGGACCCGCCGGGCGGGCCGTCCCTCGCGCACCCCGGACCAGGGACGGCACCACGGCGCCCCACCCTGGCGACGCCCCCGGCCTCCTGGGCGGGGCCCCCGGCCCCGGGAGCGGGTCCGTCCCCGGCCTCGACCCCTGACGCGGGCCCTTTCTCGGGTCCGGGCGCGACACCCGCCGGGGCGGGTGACGTCGGACGGCGCATCTCCGCACGGCGCGCGGAACTCGGGCTGACCCGGGAGACCGTGGCCGCGCGCGCGGGCATCACCCCCGAGTACCTCCGCTACCTGGAGAGCCGGCCGAGCGCGATGCCCGGGGCGGGTGCCCTGATCCGGATCGCGGACGCCCTGGAATCCAGCGTCTCGGCACTGCACGGCGGCGACGCGGATCTGCCGCCGGGCGCGGGCCGGGCCGCCGCGCACTCCGAGCTGGTCGCACTCGGCCCCGAGGAGTGCCGGACACGGCTGTCGACGCACGGCGTCGGAAGGATCGCCCTGCACACCTCCGACGGGCTCCTGGTCCTTCCCGTCAACTACAGCGTCGTCGACGGGTCGGTCGTGTTCCGGACGGCACCCGGTTCGGCACCCGCGGCGGCGGTCGGAGCCCGGGTCGCCTTCGAGGTGGATCACATCGACGAGGCCCTCTCCCAGGGCTGGAGCGTGCTGGTCCAGGGACACGCCCGGACCGAGACCCACCCCGACGCCGTCCGGCGGCTCGACGCCCTCGCCCACAGCGCCCCCTGGGCCGGCGGCCCGGAGCGCGACCTGTGGGTGTGCGTGGCCGAGGAGAGCATCTCCGGCCGGCGGATCGTCGTGCGATGAGGCCAGGAGCGGGCCGGGACCGGTGACGCGGGGACCGGCCGCGGGTGGAGCGGTGCCCCGGTCCGTCGCGCCGGCGACGGGGTCCGGCGGAGAGCGCCACGGAAGCGGCCGGTCTCCGGCCGCCCGGGACCAATGGACCCTGTTCCGGCCGCGTCCCTCGTCGGAGCCTGAACCGTATGTCGCTGTACTGCTGTGTCGCCCCGGCGCGTGAGAGGTGGCTCCGGTGATGAATCCCAACGACGGCTTCCGTGAACTCGGCCGGCAGGAGTGCCTGGACCGGCTCGGTGACGCGGCCATCGGCCGGGTCGTCCACACACGGGACGCCCTCCCGGCGGTCCTGCCGGTCAACTTCAGCCTGGACGCCGAGTCCGCCGTCGTGCTGCGGACGTCCGCCGACTCCGAACTGGCGCGCTCCATCGACGGCGTGGTGGTGGCGTTCGAGGCCGACGCCGTGGACGCGGCGGCGCACTCGGGATGGAGCGTGGTCGTGACGGGCCGTGCCGTGGTGGTGGACGATCCCGCCGAACACGACCGCCTCACCCGGACCGGACCCCGCTCCTGGGTCGCCTCGCCCCACGACGTCTTCATCCGGATCACGTCCGAACTGGTCACCGGGCGCGAGCTCGTCGGCGGCATCACGCTGTACGGCGTCGACCTGCCCTCCTGACGCCCAGCTGGGCCGAACGGCCCCCGGACGAGGGCCATCGGTGCCCCGGGCCTGCACTGTCCGGCCCTCGCCCGCGGCGCCCCGCAGGACAAGGATCGACAGCGTGGAGAGCGCGGAGGGCGTGGACGGCGCCGACGCGCGGATCATCCGACACTGTGCGAGGGAGACCGGCGATGACCACAACGGTGACGGCCGAGAGCCGGACGGCCGAGGCATGGCAGGGCTTCGCCGGAACGGCGTGGCGCGAGCGCATCGACGTCCGTGACTTCATCCAGGCCAACTACACGCCCTACGAAGGGGACGCCGCCTTCCTGGCAGGTCCGACCGAGCGCACCCGGGCCGTCTGGGGCAAGGTCAGCGCCCTCTTCCCGGAGGAACGCAGGAGGGGAATCCTCGA
This sequence comes from Streptomyces sp. NPDC127038, assembly GCF_042725875.1. NCBI lineage: Bacteria > Bacillati > Actinomycetota > Actinomycetes > Kitasatosporales > Streptomycetaceae > Streptomyces > Streptomyces sp. NPDC127038. Next base: position 155,131 of record NZ_JBHXDQ010000005.1, read on the forward strand.
CGTCGACACCGCGACCCCGTCGACGATCACCTCGCACGCGCCCGGATACATCGACCGCGAACGGGAGTTGATCGTCGGCCTGCAGACCGACGCGCCGCTGCGGCGCGCCATCATGCCCAACGGCGGTCTGCGCATGGTCGAGAACGGACTGAAGGCGTACGGCTACGAACCCGACCCGTTCGTCACCCGCGTCTTCGGCACCCACCGCAAGACCCACAACGACGGTGTCTTCGACGCGTACACCCCCGCGATGCGCGCGGCCCGCAAGGCCGGCATCATCACCGGCCTGCCCGACGCCTACGGCCGGGGCCGGATCATCGGCGACTACCGGCGGGTCGCGCTGTACGGCACCGACCGGCTCGTCGCCGCCAAGCGCGCGGAACGCGCCCTGCTCGACACCGGACCGTCCACCGAGCACGTCATCCGCGACCGCGAGGAACTCGCCGAGCAGATCAAGGCGTTGGGTGAACTGACCCGGATGGCGGCGACGTACGGGTGCGACGTCTCCCGTCCGGCGGCCACCGCCCGGGAGGCCGTCCAGTGGCTCTACCTCGGCTACCTCGCCGCCGTGAAGGAACAGAACGGCGCGGCGATGTCGCTCGGCCGCACGTCGACCTTCCTCGACGTGTACCTCCAACGCGACCTGACCGCGGGCGGCTTGGACGAGGCCGGGGCCCAGGAGCTGATCGACGACTTCGTGATCAAGCTGCGGATCGTACGGTTCCTGCGCACCCCCGAGTACGACGCCCTGTTCTCCGGGGACCCGACCTGGGTCACGGAGTCCATCGGCGGCCTCGGCGAGGACGGCCGCCCCCTCGTGACCCGTACCTCGTTCCGCTTCCTCCAGACCCTCTACAACCTGGGACCGGCCCCCGAGCCCAACCTCACGGTCCTGTGGTCGCCCCGACTCCCCTCCGGCTTCAAGGAGTTCTGCGCCCAGGTCTCCATCGACACCAGCGCCGTCCAGTACGAGTCCGACGAACTGATGCGGCCCCGCACCGGCGACGACACCGCGATCGCCTGCTGCGTCTCCGCCATGGCGGTCGGCAGGCAGATGCAGTTCTTCGGCGCGCGGGTCAACCTCGCCAAGGCGCTCCTCTACGCGGTCAACGGCGGCCGGGACGAGATGACCGGCGAGCGGGTCGCCCCCGCGACTCCGGCGCTGACGGGGGAGTACCTGGACTACGACGAGCTGTCGAAGGCCTACGACGTCATGCTGGACTGGCTGGCGGAGACGTACGTCAACGCGCTCAACGTCATCCACTACATGCACGACAAGTACGCCTACGAGCGTATCGAGATGGCGCTCCACGACCATCCCGTGCACCGCTTCATGGCCTGCGGCATCGCCGGTCTCTCCGTCGCCGCCGACAGCCTGTCCGCCGTCAGGTACGCCCGGGTCAGGGTGATCCGCGACGCGACCGGGCTGGCCGTCGACTACGAGACGGAGGGCGAGTTCCCGGCGTACGGCAACAACGACGACCGGGCCGACGCCATCGCCGTCGCGCTGGTGGACTCCTTCATGACGAAGGTGCGCGAGCACCCCACCTACCGGGACGCCGAACACACCCAGTCGGTGCTGACGATCACGTCGAACGTCGTCTACGGCAAGCACACCGGCAACACGCCCGACGGCCGCCGCGCGGGGGCGCCCTTCGCGCCCGGCGCGAACCCGATGAACGGCCGCGACCGGCACGGGGTCGCCGCGTCGGCCCTCTCCGTCGCCAAGCTGCCCTACGACCACGCCCGCGACGGCATCTCCCTGACCACGACGATCACCCCGGAGGGGCTCGGACACGTGCCCGCCGAGCGCGCCGGCCATCTCGTCGGCATCCTCGACGCGTACATGGCCTGCGGCGGCTTCCACATGAACGTCAACGTCCTGGACCGGGCCACCCTGGAGGACGCGATGGAGAACCCGGACAAGTACCCGGAGCTGACCATCCGGGTCTCCGGATACGCCGTCAACTTCGTTCGCCTCACGCGTGAACAGCAGCTCGACGTGATCAGCCGTACCTTCCACGGAACGCTGTGACGACGGTGACGACGGGCCGGATCCACTCCTGGGACCTGTCCACCGGCGTGGACGGTCCCGGGACCCGGTTCGTCCTCTTCGTCAGCGGCTGCCCGCTGCGCTGTCTCTACTGCGCCAACCCCGACACCTGGCACATGCGGGACGGACGCGAGGTCACCGTCGACGAGGTGATGAAGGAGATCGAGCGGTACCGGCCGTTCGTGACGGCCGCCGGGGGAGGCGTGACCGTCACGGGCGGCGAGCCGCTGCTCCAGCCGGCCTTCACCGGCGCGGTGCTGCGCCGCTGCAAGGAGGCCGGACTGCACACCGCGCTGGACACCTCGGGTTTCCTCGGCGCCCGCGCCGGCGACGAACTCCTCGCGGACACCGACCTGGTGCTGCTCGACGTCAAGTCCTTCGACGTGGCCGCCTACCGCGCGCTCACCGGCGGCGAACTCGCCCCGACGCTCAACTTCGCCACCAGGCTGGACCGCCTCGGCGTGCCGGTGTGGATCCGCTACGTCCTCGTCCCCGGCCGCACCGACGCCCCCGAGACCGTCGACGGCCTCGCCGCCTTCCTCTCCGGACTCGGCAACGTCGACCGTGTGGACGTCCTCCCCTTCCACAAGCTGGGCGCTCCCAAGTACGAGGCCCTCGGCATCCCGTTCCCCCTGGAGGACACCCCCGTGCCCGGCCCCGCCCTGACCGAGCGCGTCCGCGAGCAGTTCAGGTCCCACGGACTCGCCGCCCAGTGACCCGGGCGCCGGGAAAATCCCGGCACGCGGCACCGGGGCTTGGGCAGGATGCCCCCTGTGAACCATGTCCTGAGCGGTCTCGCCGCCAACGCCGCTCTGCCGTCCGAGCTGGTCGACCGGCTCATCGCCGTCGCGGACGCCGACGCCGACGTCGCCCACGAGCTCGCCGGACGGAAGGACCTGCGTCACGCGCAGGCGGTCGCCCTGTTCACGCGTGCCCGCGAGAGCGGGGTGCGGCTCGCCTACATGGGGAAGCTGACAGCCGCCGACGTCGATCCCCTGGCCGATCCGGACACCGCCCTCGCGCTGCTCGACGAGGGACGCGGCAGCCCGGAGTGGGCCCGCGTCCTCGTGGTGGACCCGGTGGCGTGGCGCCGGGAGAAGCTGGCCGCCTGCCGCGGCCTCCCGGACGACGTGGTGGAGACGCTCGCGGCCGACAGCGAACGGGACGTGGTCGTGGAGCTGGCGCTGTGGACGACCGCGGCGGCGGCCGCCCGGCTCGCGGACCATCCGCACGCCGAGGTCCGCCGCGCCGTGGCGGCCAACGAGGCCACGCCCCCGCACGTGCTGGCCGCGCTCCTCCTCACCGGCGAGGGACCGGGCGCCTCCCGGCAGAGCTCCCAGGAGTCCGGCATCGAGAGCATCCAGGTCGCGGCCCTGCGCAACCCCGCCACGCCGACGGAAGCGGTCGTCGGGTTCGCGGACCATCCCGCGACATGGATACGCCGGACACTCGCCGCCCGCCCGGACCTGCCCCCGCAGGTGTGTCTGCGGCTCGCGGCCGACCCCGTCCCGGGCGTCCGCGCCGACCTCGCCGAGAACCCCACGATCGGCGAGGACGTGATCCGCGTACTGGCGGGGGACGGGCACCGCCAGGTGCGGCGCAGCCTCGCGTACCATCCCCGGGTCCCGATCGACGTGCTCATCGAACTGGCCGCGACCTCCGAGCTCGGGGGCGTGCGGCTGCCCCGGGTCTCCGCGGCCTCCCGCGCCGAGATGGAGGAGCTCGCCCGGTCGCGGGATCCAGAGGTCCGCGCGCTCGTGGCCCAGCGCCGTGATCTGCCGCCCGCCATACGCGACGCGCTGGCCTGCGACCCCGACGCCAAGGTGGTCAAGTCCGTCGCTCCGCACCGGGGTCTGACAGAGGGCCGGCTGCGGGCCATGGCCGACCGCTACGGCGTGATGGTCCTGGCCAAGGTCGCGGCCAACCCCGACGCGACTCCGGAGCTGCTGGAGCATCTGGCCCGGCGGTCACCACCCCTGCACAAGGTGCTCAAGGAGATCGCCCGCCACCGGAACGCGTCCGCCGACGCCCTGATCGCCTGCCTCGCGGACCGTCACGCGAAGCCGCCGGCCGCCCTTCACCCCGCACTCCCGCCGCGGGTGATGGTGCAGTTGCTCTCCGACCCCGAGCCGAGGGTGGCGGGCGCGGCGGCCGCCAACCCGTCGCTGCCGCGCGCGGTGATGGAGGATCTCGTGGCCCGGCTGGAAACGCCCGCGGGAGCGTCCGGCTGAGTCGTCCGGCGGACGGACGAGAGCGGGCCGCACCTTCCTCGCCGGGGGTGCGGCCCGCTCCTCACTCACAAGTCGGCCCGAGGTGCGGGACCGTCAGGTCCTAGAGCATCTCGGTCTCTTCGCGGGACGCCTCGCCCCACAGCGTGTGGAAGCTGCCCTGACGGTCGGTGCGCCGGTAGGTGTGGGCGCCGAAGAAGTCGCGCTGGCCCTGGGTGAGGGCGGCGGGCAGCCGGTCGGCGCGCAGGGTGTCGTAGTACGACAGGGCCGCGGAGAACGCGGGCACCGGGACGCCTCTGCGGGTGGCGATGGAGACGACCTCGCGCCACGGGACCTGGGCGTCCTTGATCTCGGTGGCGAAGCCCGCGTCGGACAGCAGACTGACCAGGCCCGGGTCGACTGCGTACGCGGCGCGGATCCGGTCGAGGAACGCGGCGCGGATGATGCAGCCGCCCCGCCAGATCTTCGCCACCTCGCCGAGGTCGATGTCCCAGCCGTACTCGGCGGCCGCGTCCAGGATCATCTTCCAGCCCTGGTCGTACGCGATCAGCTTCGAGGCGTACAGGGCGTGTTCCACCTGGCTGGTGAAGCGCTCGGCCTCGGTTCCCGTCAGGTCCCAGTGGGTGCCGCCGGGCAGTCCGCGGTAGGCGGCGCGCAGCCCGTCCTGGCTGGAGGCGGCGCGGGCGAAGGTCGCCTGCGCGATGGCGGTGACCGGGGAGCCGAGGTCCAGCGCGGTCTGCACGGTCCAGCGGCCGGTGCCCTTCTGCCCGGCGGCGTCCACCACGATGTCGACGAACGGCTGCCCGGTGGAGGCGTCCGTGTGGGCCAGGACCTCGGCGGTGATCTCGATCAGGTACGAGTCGAGGCGGCCCTTGTTCCAGCGCCGGAAGATCTCCGCGATCTGCGGCGGGGTGTAGCCCCCGACACGGCGGAGCAGGTCGTAGGCCTCGCCGATGAGCTGCATGTCGGCGTACTCGATGCCGTTGTGCACCATCTTGACGAAGTGGCCGGCGCCGTCCGTGCCGATGTGCGTGGCACAGGGCTCGCCGTCCACCTTGGCGCTGATCGACTCGAACATCGGACCCAGCGAGGCGTACGACTCCGGGGAGCCGCCGGGCATGATGCTCGGCCCGTTCAGCGCGCCCTCCTCGCCACCGGACACCCCGGCGCCGACGAAGTGGATGCCGCGCTCGCGCAGCGACTGCTCGCGGCGGCGGGTGTCGGAGAAGTGGGCGTTGCCCCCGTCGATGATCATGTCGCCGTCTTCGAGCAGCGGGGCGAACTCTTCGATGACGGCGTCGGTGGCCGCACCCGCCTGCACCATGATCATCAGGCGGCGGGGGCGCTCCAGCGCGGCCACGAAGTCCTCGGCCGTCTCGGCCGCGACGAAGGCGCCCTCGTGCCCGAACTCCTCGACCAGTGCCTTGGTGCGCGCGGGGGTGCGGTTGTGGACGGCGACGGTGTAGCCGTTCCGGGCGAAGTTGCGGGCCAGATTGCGGCCCATCACCGCGAGCCCTGTGACGCCGATCTGCGCGGTCGCCTTCATGGTGTGCTCCTTGGATCCGGATCTGCCTGTCCGCGTACCTGACGGGAGAGCAGACGACTGTCGCTGTGCCGATCAGTACGCACGGGAGGGGCCGGGGTGTTCACCGTCCGCGCCAGGAGCTGCGCGGGACCGCGGTACGGGTGTCGGGTGCCGGGTCGGGCGGGGCGCCGGGCCGCCGGCTTGGTGTCGGGGGAGGGACGGCCGGGGCGCGGCCCGCGAGCCGCATCCCGCGGGCCGCGGCGGGTCAGCCGTTGTCGCGGCGCAGCCGCCAACCGTGGTCCACCGGGCCGATTCCGGCGCCGAGCGCGAAGCCCGCCTCGATCGCGGCGGTCACGTACGCCTTGGCCCGCCGCACGGCCTCCGGCACCGCGAGGCCCTCGGCCAGCCCCACCGAGATGGCCGACGCGAGCGTGCACCCGGTGCCGTGCGTGTGCCGGTTGTCGAGGCGCGGCGCCCGCAGCCAGTGCTCGGCAGTGCCGTCGGTGAGCAGGTCGACGGCCTCGCCCGGCAGATGACCCCCCTTCACCAGCACCCAGCGGGGGCCGAAGGAGAGCAGCGCGCCGGCGGCCCTGCGCAGGCCGGCCTCGTCGCCCACCTTCACCCCGGTGAGCTGGGCGACCTCGTCGAGATTCGGGGTGGCCACCGTCGCCCGCGGCAACAGCCGGGTCCGTACGGCCTCCAGCGCGTCGTCGGCCAGCAGCTTGTCCCCGTGCTTGGAGACGCTCACCGGGTCCACGACGACCGGGGCGCCCACGTCGGACAGCAACTCGGCGACAGCGGTGACGAGTCCGGGCGACGAGAGCATCCCCGTCTTCACCGCCTGGACCCCGATGTCGTCGACGACACTGCGGTACTGGGCCCGTACCGCGTCCTCGGACAGCTCCCAAGCCCCCTGCACACCCACGGAGTTCTGTGCCGTCACGGCGGTCAGCACGCTCATCCCGTGGGCGCCGAGCGCGAGCATGGTCTTCAGGTCGGCCTGGATTCCTGCGCCTCCGCCGGAGTCGGATCCGGCGATCGTCAGGACGCGGGGCGGTGCGGTCATACGGGGAGTTCCTCTCGGGTTCGGCCACGGGCGCGAGGGCCCCGGCCGGCGGAGCGGCGGGCGGGCGGTCCCTCAGACGCGACGGCGCAGCCGCAGCGGGGCGTAGAGGGCGAGGGCGACGAGGAACGCCACGTAGTAGGAGAGATCGGCGCCGTGCAGCGCGTCGGCCACCGGACCGACGTACAGGCTCGTGTCCATGAACGGCACGGCCGCGCCGAACGCCCCCGCGAAGGCCACGAGCGAGATCCGCCCCGAACGCGGACGGGCCGTCTCGGCGGCGATGTCGAGCGGGGCTCCGCCGCGCTCCCGCCCGCGGGCGATCCAGTCGACGACGACGATCGCGACGAACCCGGGGATCCAGTAGCCCACGAACAGCAGCACGTTCTGGAAGCGGGCCGTGGTGTCGGCGGCGTGCATCCACAGCACCAGCGGGAAGCCGAGCGCGGCGGCCAGCGCGGCGGCCACCGGGCGCGGGATCCGGACTCCCAGCGTCTGGAGGGCGAGGGAACCGCTGTAGTCGTTCATCGCGTTGCTGCACACCGCGGCCAGCGCCACGGCCAGCAGCCCGAACGCGCCCGCGGCACCGCCGCCCAGCAGGGTGTCCACGCCCGCCGCCGTCTGGTCGGTCAGCACCGACGCACCCCACAGACCGAGGACCTGCACGGCGACGAACGACGTGACCAGTCCGAGCAGGGTGCACCAGAACATCTTCGGGCGGGACGTGTCACGGGGCAGATAGCGGCTGAAGTCCGACGCGTACGGGGCCCAGGACAGCGACAGGCTCAGCGCGATGGTGCTGGTGAGCACGAACGCGCCCGCGCGGTCGGCGCCGGACGCGGAGCCCGTCGTCGCGGGGTGGACCCCGCCGAGCATCCGCCAGGCGATCACCGCGAAGGCCACGGCGAGCACGAACGTCATGACGATCTGGAGGCGGTGGATGGCCTCGTAGCCGAGCACGCCCAGAGCGCCCTGGGCCACCATCATGACCAGGACACCGGCCCAGAACGGCCAGCCGCACAGCCGGGCCAGCGCGTCCCCGCCGAACAGGCCGATCAACGCGTCCCAGGCGACCGAGGACAGCCACTGGAGCAGCCCGGGCAGTGCCACCGACCTGCCGAACGCGAGCCGTGCGAGCGGGAGTTGGCCGGTGCCCGTGAGCCCGCCCCAGGTGCTGAGGGCGGCGGTGGGCAGTGCGCCGAGCACGGTCCCGAGGACGACCGCCGCGAGGGCGGTGGTGAAGTCCAGGCCGAGCGTGACGCCGATGGTGCCGGTGAACACGCCCGTCATCGTCAGGTTCGGGGCGAACCACACGGTGAACAGGCGCCCGGCCCCGCCGTAACGGTTGCTCTCGGGGACCGGCTCGATGCCGTGCCCCTCCACCCGCAGGTCGCCGGGTGCGGCGGGCATCCGCCCGTCGAAGACGGCGGGCCGGCCGTCGGCGGGCAGCCCGCCGGAAACATGCGCCAATGGCATGGAAGACATCCCTCCGCCAGTACGAACTGGTTCAGGTTCGACGGGTGTGATCTCAGCCCTCGCAGGGCACCCCGTGTCCGGTACGACGGACACCCTAACCGTTCCCGGCGACGGAGCGGGAGCGGGTCCTCACTCGCCCGGACCGGCGCGCGCCCGCGCGTGCTCCGGTTCATTCGAACGGTGCGGGCGGACTGGTTCGCAGCGCGGCGCGTGCCGCCCCTCGGTACTGTCGGAAGTGATCGCCGCTCGCGCTCCGCTCCCGGGTTCCCGGACACCGGTGGCCGGGCGGAAGGAGGCAGGGTGCCGTGACCGTGATCTCCCTGAAGTCCGCGCAGGTGCGGGAAGGGCTCGCCCTCCCGTACGCCGAAGCCGGGTACCCCAGTGGTACACCGGTCGTCTTCGTGCACGGTCTGGGCGACTCCTGGTGGTCCTTCGAGCCCCTGCTGCGGCGCCTGCCGGCGTCCCTGCACGGCTACGCGCCCACCCAGCGCGGGCACGGCGACGCCGACCGTCCCGCGGAGGGCTACGCTCCCGACGACTTCGCCGCCGACCTGGTGGCCTTCCTGGACGCCGTCGAGATCCCCCGGGCCGTGCTGGTCGGGGCGTCCAGCGGCGGTGTTCCGGCCCGGGTCGTGGCCGGCAGCCATCCCGACCGCATCGCGGGCCTGGTGCTGCTCGGTGTCCCCGGCACCCTCGCGGACAAGCCTGCCGTCACCGCACTGGTGAGCGCGATGGAAGCCCTGTCCGATCCGGTGCCGCGCGCGTTCGTGGAGGACTTCCTGGCCGACACGGTGGCCCGCCCGATCGCCCGGGGTTTCGTCGAGACCATGGTCGAGGAGAATCTGAAGCTTCCGGCGCACGTCTGGAAGGACACCGCGCGCGGGCTCCTCGACACCGATCTCCGCGCGACCCTCGGCGGCATCCTGGTGCCCACGCTCGTCGTCTGGGGAGAACAGGACGAGTTCCTGCCGCGCGAGGACCAGCAGACGATCCTGGACGCCGTCCACGGCGCCGACTTCCTCGCCTACCCGGAGACCGGGCACTCCGTCCACTGGGAACAGCCCGAACGGGTGGTCGCCGACCTCGCCGCGTTCGTCACGCGGATCGAGCACCCGGGCACGCGGTAGGCGCCCCGCCCCTGCCGGTTGACGCGATCTGTACCCCGGCCGTCCGCCGATGCCCACCGGCGTATCTCCGCATGGCATGCTCATGCTCCCCACAGGAAGGGACCACGTGCCATGAGACCGAGCCGACGCTCCCTGCTCGCCGCCACCGCCGTACTGGGAACCGTCTTCGCCGTGCCCGCGCCCGCGCGCGCCGCCGACGTCCCCACCCCGGGCGCCTATTACGTCCAGAGCGCCGTCACGGGACTGAACGCCGCCGACAGTTCGGGGGCGGTCGTCCAGCACAATCCGAGGGGCAACGAGGACCACCAGCAGTGGACCCTCCGCCAGAGTGGATCCTCCTACGTGCTCGAAAGCGCCGACACCGCGGGCAGTTGTCTGGGCCGCTCGGGAGACCAGGCCCGGACCGTCGCCTGTACGAGCGCCGACGCCGCCTGGGAGGTGGCGCCGGCCGGCGCCGACCAGTACACGCTCAAAGTCCCGGGAACGAACAGCTACTTGACGGTCACAGACAAGACCGCCGGTGCCAACTACCCGGCCCAGCTGGCCGTCGGCTCCTCGGGCGGCCTCGCCTCCTGGTACCTCACCCCGGTCACGCCCCAGACCCGGCCGATGCCGGCCCAGGACCAGCGGACCCTGGACCAGGTCACGTTCCTCACCGCCCACAACGCCTACGCGAACGGCGTGGACGGCGGATTCGCCCCGCCCTTCGTCAACTTCTTCCCGAACCAGAACCGCGGCATCAACCAGCAACTCGCCGACGGTGTACGAGGGTTCATGCTCGACCTGCACCAGACGCCCGACGGCGCGATCCTCTGTCACGACAGCTGCACACTCGTCAGCAAGCCGGTCGCGCTCTGGGTCGACCTCCAGCGCATGGTCGACTTCCTCAAGCAGCACCCCGACCAGTTCGTCACCGTGTTCCTGGAGGACTACGTCGACCCCGGGGTGCTGCGCTCCGAACTCGCCCGGGTGAACGGCCTGTCCGACGTCCTGTACCGCCCGGATCAGACGGGCGTGCGCGAGCACGGCTGGCCGAAGCTCGCCGACCTGACCGCCGCCGGGCACCGCCTGCTCATCTTCACCGACCACAGCCGTGCCGCCGACGAGTCCGCGGGACTGACCCGGGACAGCTTCGGCGTCATGTACCAGCGCGAGTGGACCGTCGAGAACTACTGGTCCATGGGCTCGGGCCTGGGCTCCTCCGACTGGTCCTGCTACAGCCGCTGGTACGGCGCGGACACGAACGTGCCGCTGACCGACACCGAGCCGGGCTTCCGCCCCCTGTTCGTCATGAACCACTTCCGTGACGCCACCATCGCCGGGACCGCGAGCACGGACAACACCAAACTCGCCGACCGGGCCCGCCGCTTCTGCGAACCGGCCGCCCGCAAGAAGCCCAACTACCTTGCGGTCGACCGCTACGACCTGGGCGACCCGGCGTCGGCGGTGAACACCCTGAACACGTACGTGTATCCGTAGTCGGAGGGCGTCTGTCAGTGCCCTGCGGCAGGATTCCCCCACCGACGTGGGAGGGGATCAGTATGGGCATCGGATACAAGACGTCCTGGCTGGCCGTGCCCGGCGCGAGCGGCGGCGCCGTCGCCGACGCGCTCGGGCTGGCCGGTCGCGTGGCCATGGACTGGGACGCGGGTACCGAAGCGGCGTACAGGAAGGGTGTGTTCGTGGCGTCCCCCGTGGACGGCTGGACCCTCGCCCACGGCCGGATCGACCTCGACGCCGGACGTGACGGGGACGGGCCCGCCGTCCTGGCGTGGCTCGGGTCGCTGGGCCGGCGCTTCGGAGAACTCCAGTACTTCAGCACCGACCGCGTCGGCGAATGCCACGCCTGGGCGAGAGTGGAGGCCGGCCGAGTCGTCCGGGCCTACTGCTACGACGGCTGCGTCGGTGATGTGCTCATGCGACTCGGCGAGCCCACCGAGATCGAGCGCCGCCTCGGCGTCGGCCTCCGGGGGCTCGAGGAAGGGCGTGAGCGGTGGGGCGAGGCCGAGTGGGACGACTGGCACGCCGCCATGCCGGACGAGCAGCACGTCATGGCCATCGCCCGCGACTGGGGCATCTGCCCCCTCGACATCCCGGACGGAACGACCGTGGTCGACGGCATCCACGGTTTCCCCCCGGACGCGGGCTGACCCTGGACGCCGGCTGACCCCGGCCCCACCGCGGACGCGATCGCCGTCACCGCGAGCCGTGGCAGCCGTGTCCCGGGCCGCACCGGGTACGCGACACCGGCGACGGCCGGTACGGCACCGAGAGCGCTGTCCGCCGGGCAATTACGGGTCGGCGGTACGTGAGCCATGAGCCTTCCCGGGGTCCTCGCCGGGGGCGCGGTCCGCCGTCGCCGGAGTGCGGGACGTCCACCGCGTGCGCCGCTCCGGCAGCACGTGCGCGCGGGGGCGGTGTCCGGCCCGTACGACCCGGCCGGCCGCCGCCTTCTGGAGCAGGCTGTACGCCAGCACCGGCAGCAGGACGTGCGGCCGGTCCGGCAGTGTCGTCGTGATCAGGACGGCGCCCGCGCTGCTGTTGTTCATGCCGCAGGCCAGGGTGACCGACGCGCCCGCGGGTGCGTCCAGGCGCAGGGCCCGGCTGGTGACCAGGCCCAGCGCGAACGACAGCCCGCAGACGGTGGCGGCGACCGTCACCGCCGCCGTGAACAGGACCGGTTCCGGGTGCGCCAGGAAGGGGCCGAGGGCCCCGCTCGCGTTCACGTACGTCAGGAGCAGCGAGGCGAGCATCGCCGCGGGGGCGGCCGCGCCGACCAGGAGCGCGGCCGGGCGGTCCGGCAGCACCAGACGGCACAGGATTCCCGCGCCGCAGGGCAGCAGGACTCCCGTGAGGGCGAAGCCGCTGCCGGCGGTCCTGGCCGCGTCCGCGAGCGAGCCCGCGTACGGGCCGTGCAGCAGCGGGCACAGGGCCGCGAGCGTCACCGGGAGCGTGAGCGGACTGACGATCGTCGACGCCAGGACGAGCCCCACCGCCGTCGGCTGGCAGCCTTCCCCCTTGCCGGTCCACACCGTGGCCCCCGCCGCCACCGGCATCGCCACGATGAGGATCATCGCCGTGACCAGCCCGCTTCCCCCGTCGCTGTCGGGCGACTGCCGCAGGGCGAACGCGACGCCCGGGATGATCAGCAGCGGTGCGACCAGGTGCAGCACGAGGCCCGTCAGCAGTGCCGTGGGGCGGCGGACGAGCGCGCGCAGTTCGCTCAGCGGTACTTGCAGGCCCGCCGTGAACAGGACCAGGGACAGCAGGAACGGAGCCGTGGTGAAAGGGATGCCCGGTAACGAGGAGGGGCCGAGCCAGTGGGTGCGGCGCAGCCACAGGCCAGGGGCGGGCACGGTCGCGGCGGCCAGATAGGCGGCGCTCACCGCCCAGCCGAGGTGGTCACGGAGCAGGGCGAGGGGGGATCTCGTTCGGGTCGCGGGCGTCGGAGCCGTCGGCTTCGGCGTCGTCCGGGGCGCGGGGGTCGTGCGGGTCGCCGGGTGTTCGGGGTTCATCGGGGCGCTCTTCCGTCGGGGGACCTGGGCGGAGACGGGGCGCCGATATCGCGGAGTACGTGGAGGGGAGGAAGCGCGTGAGGACGTACAGGAGCAGGCTCAGCCAGCAGACGGCGAACAGCCAGCCGCCCACGACGTCCGAGAACCAGTGGACGCCGAGGTAGACGCGGGACAGGCCGACCAGCACGGCCCAGCAGCCGATCAGCGCGACGAGCGTCCTGCGGGTCTGCGGCGCGCGGGCGGTCACCGCGAGGATCAGCAGTCCGGCGGTGACGGCGGAGGTGGTGGTGTGCCCGGAGGGGAACGACCAGCCGGAGGCGTGGGTGGCCCAGTCCGACACGGGCGGCCTGGGGCGGGCGACCAGCGACATCACCGTGAACCGGACGGCCTGCGCGGCCCCGAGGGCGCCCACGCAGGCGGCGACGGCGACGGCCCGCTGCCGCGCCGTCCGGCCCAGGAGGAGACCGGCCACGACGGCCAGCGCGTACGGGACGGCTCCCGTGCCGGTGTAGGTCACACCGCGCGCCAGGGCGAGGGCCACGTCCGGGCGGTGCGCGACCGACCAGGAGGTGAGCCGGGAGTCGAGGAGCAGGGGAGCGCCGTCGCGGCCGGTCACGATCAGCGTCAGCAGCACGAAGGCGACCAGGCTCCCCACCGCGGTCGACGCGGCGAGGTCGCCGGTGTTCTGGCGCTTCACGGCCGGGCCGGGACGGCGTCGGCCGCGGGCTCGGGTACGACGCCCGGGACGGCGGACATGGGCGTGGCCCCTTTCCACGGCGGGCACGCGCACGGCGGAGCACCCGCAGGTGCCAGGCCGCATCGCTTGCCCTGTCGATTTCGTCTACACAACTGTAGACGATTGGCGGCCGGGATCGTTCCCGAGGGGCCCAAGAAGATCGGCTTCCTCTCGTCCGGCGGGCGGGCGCGTGGCGGACGCGGGCGGTCCACGAGGGATGCCGTACCCTACGTGTTACGTATAACCCTGGAGGCCCGATGAGACGCATCGCCCTGGTCACCCTCGTCGTCGACGACTACGACGAGGCCGTCCGCCACTACACCGAAGCCCTCGGCTTCCGCCTCGTCGAGGACACCCCGCGGCCCGACGGCTCCCGCTGGGTCGTGGTCGAGCCGGGTGCGGACGCGAACGGCACCGGGCTGCTGCTCGCCCGGGCCAAGGACGAGGCGCAGCGCGGCCGGATCGGCGACCAGACCGGCGGACGCGTCGGCTTCTTCCTGTACACCGACGACTTCGCCCGCGACCACGCGCGGATGCGCGCCGCGGGCGTGACCTTCCTGGAGGAGCCGCGCCACGAGCCGTACGGCTCGGTCGCCGTCTTCCAGGACCTGTACGGCAACCGCTGGGACCTCCTCCAGCCCGCGGGCTGACCGTCCACCCGCACCGGCCGGCACGCTCCCGGAGAGTGCCGGCCCCTTTCGTACCCTCCCGATCCGAACCGTCTGCCGAGGAACACCGCACATGACCGCGCCCCGCATCGACATCGACACGATCCGCCGCCTGCCCAAGGCGGTCCTGCACGACCACCTGGACGGCGGCCTGCGCTCGGCCACCCTGGTCGAGCTCGCGGAGAGCGTCGGCCACACCCTGCCCACCACGGACCCGCGGGAACTGGCCGACTGGTACTACGAGGCCGCCAACTCCGGCGACCTGGTCCGCTACATAGCCACCTTCGAGCACACCCTCGCCGTGATGCAGTCCCGGGAGGGCCTGCTGCGCACGGCCGAGGAGTACGTCCTCGACCTCGCCGAGGACGGGGTCGTCTACGGCGAGGTGCGGTACGCGCCCGAGCTCATGGTCAACGGCGGGCTGACCCTGCCCGAGGTCGTCGAGGCGGTGCAGGAGGGTCTCGCGGCCGGCATGGCGAAGGCGGCCGCCGCCGGGACCCCGGTACGCGTCGGGACCCTGCTGTGCGGGATGCGGATGTTCGACCGGACCCGCGAGATCGCGGACCTCGCGGTGGCGTTCCGGGACGCCGGGGTCGTGGGCTTCGACATCGCGGGTGCCGAGGACGGCTTCCCGCCCGCCGACCACCTGGCCGCCTTCGAGCACCTGCGCCGCGAGAGCGTCCCGTTCACCATCCACGCCGGCGAGGCGCACGGTCTGCCCAGCATCCACCAGGCGCTCCAGGTCTGCGGCGCCCAGCGCATCGGCCACGGCGTCCGGATCACCGAGGACATCGTGGACGGCAAGCTGGGCCGGCTCGCGGGCTGGGTGCGTGACCGCCGCATCGCCCTGGAGATGTGCCCGACGTCCAACCTCCAGACCGGCGCGGCGACGTCCATCGCCGAACACCCCATCACCGCCCTGCGCGACCTGGGCTTCCGCGTCACCCTCAACACCGACAACCGGCTGGTGTCGGGGACGACGATGACCCGGGAGATGTCGCTGCTCGTGGAGGAGGCGGGCTGGGGCCTGGAGGACCTGCGGACCGTGACGGTGAACGCGGTCAAGAGCGCCTTCATCCCGTTCGACGAGCGCAGGGCCCTCATCGAGGACGTCGTCCTCCCGGGCTACGGCGTCTGAACCAGCCCGCGTACGTAGGCGGCCTGTCCGACGTGCTGGAGATCGTCGGACAGGACGCTGACCAGGCGCACGCCCAGGGTCACCGGCGGGTCCCAGCGCTCGTCCACGACCCGCTCGAAGTCCTGGGCGGCCAGTCCGCCGACGAACTCGAGGGTCCGCGCGTGGACGGCGTCGTGGTAGCCGAGCAAGAGGTCGCCCGACTCCACCCGGACCCGGGCGACCTGCGCCGAGGTGTGCCCGTACCCGGTGTCGGCCCGTGGCAGGTCGAGCCCGAAGCGCTTGCCCCAGTCCCCGGTGAACCACACCTGCTCGGTCCCGGCCGCGTCGGCGACGTGGTCGTCCTGCACCCGGGTGAGATGCCAGACCAGCCAGGAGAGCGAGTTCGCGTCCTCGGCGGGGCGGGCGTTGAGGACCTCGGGCGCGAGGCCGCCGACAGCGGCGTGGACCTCTTCCCGGACGCGGCCGAATCCGTCGACGATGATGTCCTTGGCAAGCATGGGACCACCATCGCGCATCGCGGCCGTCCCTGCGCCCGCAACGGGTCAGGCGTCTTCCCCGGGAGATTCGAGCAGCAGCATCAGGGCCCGTGCGGCCGGGCTCGTGGCCGCCGTCGGCGGCAGCATCGCGACCGTCTCGTACGACGTCTCCGTGACGCCCTTGAACGGCAGCGCGGTGAGATCGCGGGCCTCCGGCTTGTGACCGAAGTGGCGGGGTACGACGGCCACCCCGAGACCCTCGTGGACGAGCTCCAGGAGGCTGTGGACGTCGTTGACCTCCAGGGCCACCGTCCGCTGCACCCCCGCCGCCGTGAACGCCGCGTCGGTGGTGCGCCGCGGACCCCAGTCGGGGTGGAAGTCGACGAAGGCCTCCGCGCCCAGTTCCCCCGGCGTGACGACGGCGGCCGTCGCGAGCCGGTGCCCCGGGTGGCACAGCACGGTCATCGGCTCACTGGTCAGCGGGACCGACCGCAGGTGCTCGGAGTCGGCCCGGGTCCGTACCGCGAAGGCGAGGTCGAGCCGGCCCGCCGCGACGTCCTCGGCCAGCGCCTCGGAACCCGCCTGGCGCAGCCGGATCTCCACGTCCGGATGCCGCCGCCGGAACGCGGCCAGCAGCCGGGGGCTGTGCACCCCGGCGATGCACTGCTCGGTGCCGAGGGAGAGGGTGCCGCGCAGCACACCCTGGACGGCGGCCACGGCGTCCTGCGCCGAACGCACCTGGGCGAGGATCCGCTCGGCCTCGACGAACAGGGCGCGGCCGGCCTCCGTGAGGGTGACCCGGCGGGTCGTACGGACGAAGAGCGGCGCCCGGAGCTCCCGCTCCAGCGCCCTGACCGACGAGGAGAGCCCCGACTGCGACACCATGAGCCGCTCCGCCGCCCGGGTGAAGTGCCGGTCCTCGGCGACGGCGACGAAGTGCTGAAGATGACGCAGTTCCATGGGACGCAAGGGTAGGCGCCGGACGGAAGGCTCCGGACGGAGGGCACCGGGACCGATTGAGAAGCGGGATCGCTCAATGCCATCCGATCCTCCCGTTGGACCGCCGGCCCGGGGGCGCGCGAGAGTGGAGGCAGCCTGTTTTCCCCGGCCTCCCAGGAGTACGCGTTGTACACCCCGCACCCCGACCGTTACGCGGACATGCCCTACCGGCGCACCGGACGCAGCGGCCTGAAGCTGCCCGCGCTGTCGCTCGGTCTGTGGCACAACTTCGGCCCCGACCGGCCCGTGGACGTCCAGCGGGCGATCCTGCGCCGTGCCTTCGACCTCGGCGTCACCCACTTCGACCTGGCGAACAACTACGGCCCGCCGCCCGGCGCCGCCGAGTCCGCCCTCGGCGACGCCCTCAAGGCGGACTTCTCGCACCACCGCGACGAGCTGATCGTCTCGACCAAGGCCGGCTATCTGATGTGGCCGGGCCCCTACGGCGAATGGGGCTCGCGCAAGTACCTGCTGTCCTCGCTCGACCAGAGCCTGGGCCGGATGGGCCTCGACCACGTCGACATCTTCTACTCGCACCGCCCCGACCCGGAGACTCCCCTGGAGGAGACGATGGGCGCCCTGCACTCGGCGGTCCAGCAGGGCAAGGCGCTGTACGTCGGCGTCTCGAACTACTCGGCGGAGCAGACGCGTGAGGCCGCCCGGATCCTGGCCGACCTGGGCACCCCGCTGCTCATCCACCAGCCGCGCTACTCGATGCTCGACCGCCGCCCCGAGGACGAGGGCCTGCTGGACACGCTCGACGAGCTCCAGGTGGGGTCCATCGCGTACTCGCCGCTGGAGCAGGGCCTGCTCACCGGCCGCTATCTGAACGGCATCCCGGAGGACTCGCGGGCCGCGAGCGACAGCCCGTTCCTGAGCGCGGACACGGTCACCGAGGATCTCGTGGGCCGGCTGCGGACCCTGGACGAGATCGCCAAGTGCCGCGGTCAGTCGCTGGCCCAGCTGGCGCTGGCCTGGGTCCTGCGCGGCGGCCGGGTCACCTCGGCCCTGGTCGGTGCCAGCAGCCCGCGGCAGCTGGAGGACAGCGTCGAGGCCATCGGCAACCTGGACTTCACCGAGGACGAGCTCGCCCGGATCGACGCGGTGGCCAAGGCGTAGCGGGTACGGGACCGGCCGCGCCGGCGCCCGGACACCGGGGCCCCTGACGCGTACCCCGTGCGCGTCAGGGGCCCCGGCGCGTCGGGCCGGGCACGGGTCGGAAGCCCGCGCCCCGTTCGGCCGGCGGGGCGCCCGCCGCACCCGGCGCCCCGGCGCGTCAGGCCGGGACGCGGTCCAGGAAGCCGAGCACGCTGCGGATCCGGCCCTCGTCGTCCAGGACGATCACGTCGAACCCCGCGACGGGCGCCGAGCCGTCCCGTGCGTCGACCAGCTCCCAGCCGAACCGGGCCGTGTCGTGGTGCCCGTCGACGGCGCCGAGCGGACGGAAGACGAATCCGGGGAACTGCTCGTGCACGGCGCCGATCACGTCCGCGATCCCCTCGTGCCCGCGGGCCTCGGCGAGCGGGTCGGTGTACGTGCCGTCCGCGGCCCAGGCGGCGCCCACCGCCTTCGTCAGAGCGTCCCGCCCGTCCGCGTTCCAGGCCTCGAAGTAGGCGGCGACGGCGGTCTCGTAGCGGTCGGTGTTCGCGGACATGGTGAACCAGCCTCCATCGGGGAACGTATCCATGGTCAAGGTCCGCGTCCCGGCCCCGAGTTCGGCTCCGGGACGCGTTGTGACCACTGTGACGGGCACCGCGCGGGGCGTCGATTACCTCAGGGGTCATGCCACGCCCCCGGGGCCCGGAGGCCGCCGGTGTCCTTTCGGCCACCCGCCGCGGTGAATATGCCAAGAGACTGGCTGAATTCACATGGTGACAGAGTGTCAGTAGTGGCGATACTCAATCAGTAGGGCAATTCAGCCATGCCTGTGCAATTGCACGGAGCGATGCCCATGAGCCGCACGGAGAGCGAGGGCCGGACCGCCGACGAGCGACGCCACTGGGGGAAGAAACGTGCACGACGAATTCCTGTGCCATGTCACCGCGTACGGCATGTGCGGCGGTCGGCGAGTCGGCGTACCCCTGGGCACCTACCGCGCCCCGACGCTCGCGCTGGCCCTGTGGTGGATGCGGGACCGGGCCGCCTGGATGGCCGAACGGCTCGATCCGCAGCCCGAGGACCCCGCCTTTCCCCCCAACTCCATCGCGCCGGTGGGGGAGAGCGTCCCGGACGTCCCCTCGATGCTGCGGGCCTGGTGCGGCGACTCGGATCAACAGGAGCTGGTGGCCGAGGAGTTGGCGGCGGGAAAACTGGTCCGTGTATCCACCAGTGACGACACCACCGAGTACGAACTGCTCGCGGAGTCGGTGGACGCCCTGCGCATGCACCGGACCGCCGCCGTGCTCGGCACCTCCGCCGCCTGACCCCCGTGGCGCCCCGGCCGCCGGGCGCTGATCAGGCACACATCTGGGCGAATCGTTAGAATTCTGGCATGGCAGAGAGGCCGGTCGCGGCGACCGCACCCGAGCTCGTCCTCGAAACCGAGGCGGGCTCGACGGTGATGAGTCCGAACCACGACTACCACGTCGGACGCGATCCGCTGTGCGACGTCGTCATCGACGACGTCCGGGTCTCGTGGCACCACGCGGTGCTGCGGCCCTCGGCCGATCACTGGACGCTGGAGGACGAGAACAGCACGAACGGCACGTACGCCGACGGCCGGCGCGTCCACGAATGGGGCGTCGGACCCGGCAGCGTGATCCGCTTCGGCAGTCCCGCCGACGGCCCGCGCGCCGTCCTCGTCCGCCGCCCCCCACCCGCCGCCGAGCGCCCCTCGGCCGTGTCCATGCCGGCCGCCACCAGCACGTTCAAGCAGCCGACCACCGTACGGCCCCTGCCCTCGCGCACGGTCCGCATCGGCCGCGCCCCCGACAACGACCTCGTCATCGACGACCTGATCGTCTCCAGGAACCACGCCGAACTGCTGGCCAGGCCCGACGGGACGTACGAGATCGCCGACCTCGGCAGCCACAACGGCACGTTCCTCAACGGCCAGCCCGTCGAGCGCGCCCTCGTCACACCGGGTGACATCGTCGGCATCGGACACTCCGCGTTCTGCCTCGTGGGCGACCAGCTCCAGGAGTACGTCGACAGCGGCGAGGTCTCCCTCGACGTGCAGGATCTCGTCGTCGAGGTGGACCGGGGCCGCAAGACCCTGCTCGACCAGGTGTCCTTCCCCGTCGGCGAGAAATGTCTGCTCGCCGTCGTCGGCCCCAGCGGCGCCGGCAAGTCCACCCTCCTGAACGCGCTCACCGGACAGCGGCCCGCCGATCACGGCACCGTGCTCTACGACGGCCGAGACCTCTACCGCGACTACGCCGAACTGCGCCAGCGCATCGGCCTCGTCCCGCAGGACGACATCCTGCACGCCCAGCTCACCGTCCGGCGCGCGCTCACCTACGCGGCGGAACTGCGCTTCCCGCAGGACACCGCCAAGGCCGAGCGCCGGGCCAGGGTGGACGAGGTGATCGGCGAGCTGGGCCTGGTGCAACGCGCCGACCAGCCCATCCACAGCCTCTCCGGCGGCCAGCGCAAGCGCGTCAGCGTCGCCCTCGAACTGCTCACCAAGCCGTCCCTGCTCTTCCTCGACGAACCGACCTCCGGACTCGACCCCGGCATGGACCGCTCGGTGATGCACATGCTGCGCGGCCTCGCCGACGACGGCCGCACCGTCATCGTCGTCACCCACAGCGTGCTCAGCCTCGACGTCTGCGACCGGCTCCTGGTCCTCGCGCCCGGCGGCAAGGTCGCCTACTACGGACCGCCCGACGACACCCTGCCCTTCTTCGGCTACCGGCAGTGGCCCGAGGCGTTCGAGGCCTTCGAGCGCGACACGGACCGGGACTGGGCGGGGGAGTACAAGGACTCGCCGTTCCACCGTCAGTACATCGACAAGTCGACCGTGCAGCCGAAGCTGCCGGACGCGGCCACCGGCGCGCTCGTCGGACCGCCGCCCAAGGCCCAGAGCTGGGGCTCCCAGCTGCGCACGCTGGTCCGCCGTTACGCCGCGGCCCTCGGAGCCGACCGGACCTTCCTCGCCATCATGATCGCCCTGCCGTTCGTGATGGGCGCGATGGCGCGGGCCCTGGCGGGCGGCAAACTGACCCAGGACACGGCGATGAACGCGCTGCTCATCCTGTGCGTCGGCGGCGTGCTGACCGGAGCGGCCAACGCCGTGCGCGAACTCGTCAAGGAACGCACGATCTACCAGCGGGAACGGGCCGTCGGCCTGTCCAGATCGGCGTACCTGATGTCCAAGGTCGTCGTCCTCGGCACCATCACCGTGCTCCAGGCCGTCGTGCTCACCCTCGTCGCCCTCTTCGGCGTCGACCTCAAGGCGCCGGGCGGCAAGGGCGTGCTGATGCCACCGCTCCTGGAGATCACGCTGGCCGTGGCCCTGCTCGCCTTCACCGCGATGATGCTCGGCCTGCTCGTGTCGGCCGTGGTGCGCAAGGAGGAGGTGACGATGCCGCTGCTGGTCCTGCTGGCCATCGTCCAGGTCGTCTTCTGCGGCGCCCTGCTCAAACTGCACGGGGTGCCCGGCCTGGAGCAGCTGTCCTGGCTGGTGCCCTCGCGCTGGGCCCTGGGCGCCATGGCCGGGACCATCGGCCTCGCCCGGATCGTGCCCGGCGAGCTCACCGGCGACCCGATGTTCCGGCATTCCACCGGCGTGTGGCTCCTCAACATGGGCATGCTCGTCGTGCTCTCCGTCGTCTTCGGCTGGCTGGTGGCCCTGCTGCTGCGCCGGCACGAGCCCGCCGTCATGCGGAAGTAGCCGCCGATGACGAGCCCCGGCTTCCGTCCGACGCACGTCGTCCCGCAGGACGGGCTGCCCGCCTGGGAGTCGCCCGACCCCTCCCGGCCCACCGTTCCCCTCGACGCGCTCCTGCCGGTCGAACTCGTCGACCGGCTCGGGGACTGGGGGCGGGTCGTCTGCGCCAACGGCTGGTCGGCCTGGGTCGACGGCCGGCTGCTGATCGCCGTACCGAAGGTGCCCCCGGTGGCGACCCGGCCGCTCGCCCGTACGGCCGACCCGCGCCCGCTGCTGGCCCGCGTCGAGCAGGCGCTCACCGACTACCGGCAGGCGGCGGAGGAACTGGCGTCCGGGCGGCTGGAGGCCGAGAACTTCCGGGCCCGTACGCAGGGCAGCCGGATCGGGGTGGTGGTCGACGGCGAGTCGATGTGGCTGTACGACGGCGAGCACGAGCGGTGGGTGTACTGCGACGGGACCCGGCTGAGCACCTTCGCCGCCGAACGCACCCCCTCCACCGCGCGACGCGAGACGACGAACCGGCCGGAGGAGGAACGGGAACCGTCCCGGGACGCGGTCCCGGAGGACGGCGCGACCGGGGACCGGGACGAGCCGCGGGTGCCGGACCGGGTGCCGGAACCGGACCGGGTGCCCGAACCGAGCGGGACCCGGGGGCCGGCCACGGCGGGCGGGTACCGGGCGGAGCCGACGCGGATCGTGCGCGGGTCCACGCCGGACGGCGCGCCCGGCGGACCTCCGGAGGGGCCCCCGGGCGGACACGAGCCCACCCGCCTGGTCACCTTCGACGGCGACGACCGGGGCGACGACCGGGGCGAGGACTGATGTCCGGCGCGGGGCGCGGGCGGGGTGACGGCTGATGGACGGGTCGCCCGGGCCGGACACCAGCCCGTTCTCCGGGCGGCCCTCCGAGCTGATCGGACGGCAGATCGCGGGCTACCGGATCGAGCGGGAGATCGGGCGCGGCGGAATGGCCGTCGTCTACCAGGCCAAGGACCTGCGCCTGGACCGCACCGTCGCCCTCAAGCTCCTCGCCCCGGAACTCGCCCGCAACGACACCTTCCGCGGCCGCTTCACCCACGAGTCACGGGTGGCCGCCGCGATCGACCATCCGCACATCGTGCCCGTCTTCGAGGCGGGCGAGACGGACGGCGTCCTCTACATCGCCATGCGCTACGTCGCCGGACGCGACCTGCGTCATCTCCTGGACCGCGAGGGACCCATGACGGTCACGGTGGCCGCCCGGATCGGCATCCAGGTCGCCTCCGCGCTCGACGCCGCCCATGACCACGGCCTGGTGCACCGGGACGTGAAACCCGGCAACATCCTGGTCGCCCAGGGCACCGACAGCGACCACCCCGAACACGTCTATCTGACGGACTTCGGGCTCACCAAGAAGTCCCTGTCGCTGACCGGGTTCACGAGCGTCGGGCAGTTCGTCGGCACCCTCGACTACGTGGCCCCGGAGCAGATCTCCGGCAAGCCGGTCGACGGCCGCTGCGACGTCTACAGCCTCGGCTGCGTCGTCTACGAGACGATGGCCGGCCACCCGCCCTTCCAGCGCGACGACGACATGGCACTGCTGTGGGCCCACCAGTACGACCGGCCGCCGGCCCTGAGCAGCGTACGGTCCGACATCCCGGACGCGGTCGACGCCGTCCTCGCCAAGGCGCTCTCCAAGAGCCCCGACGACCGGTACGACTCGTGCCTGGCGTTCGTCAGCGCGCTGCGGATCGCCGCACGCGGTCCCGTGACCGGGGGCGGCACAGGGACGGGCACGGAGACCGGGGCCGTCCGGGGCGGCCCGGGCCCCGTACCGGAGCCGCCGGTGTGGGCCAGGCCGGTGTTCCGGCACTGAGCGGGCGCCGCGGGGTGTTCCGGCACGGAGAGGCGCCGCGGGGTGTTCCGGCACCGAGCGGGCGCCGCGGGGGGTTCTGCGGTGAGCGGGCGTCGCGCGATGTTCCTGCGGTGAGGGGGCGTCGCGCCGTCAGGCGTCCGGGCCGACCGCTCCCTTGCGCCGGACGCCGTTGGCCAGCAGCGCGCCCAGGAAGCCGGTGACCAGCCCCCACAGCACGGCGAGGCCGAGGGCGCCCCACACCTGCGGGTTCAGGAACAGCTCGCCCTTCAGGCCCCCGCCGATGTCGCCGAGACCGAGGATCGACAGGCCGTAGTGCGCGGAGACCCGGCCGAGCAGACAGATCATCAGCACGGTCAGCGCCAGCGCGACCGCCATGTGCACGGCGTGCTGCCAGGCCCGCGTCCGGGCGGGCGAGCGGGCCGCCATCAGGAACGCGGCCCCCAGCAGCAGGACGGCGTCGACGGCCACCAGCCACCAGATCCGGCTGTCGTAGTCGGCGAGCGAGCCGAGGTTGAGCTCGGAGACGTCCGGAGTGCGCAGCACCTCGTCGAGGACATGCGGCATCGGCAGCCCGAAGGGCCCGTCCACGCGCCCGTTCCAGGTGGCGCCGAGCCCGATGGTGAACGCGAGCCAGACCACGTTGGGCAGCCCGAGGAGCATCACGGCGAACGTCTCGGCCGGATGCCCGCGGGTCGCCGCCACCACCAGTCCGATGACCACGCCGAGCCCCACGCAGGTCAGCAGCAGGACCACCATGGCGTACGCGGCCGGCCGCACCGACTCCTGGAAGCGCAGCAGCCGGGCCGGGAGCGCCGCGCCCCGCGAGACCAGCAGCGCGATCACGAAGACACCGGCGAGCCAGAGCACCCCGAAGAACAGGGTCGGCGCCACGGCCGCCTTGAAACCCACCTCGGGCGTTGCGCCGAACAGGTCACCGATGGCACCGATGGTGCCGTTCCCCAGGTCGACGGTGAAGTTCTGGCGGGCCGCCAGCGTCAGTCCGATCAGGACGAGCAGCCACAGGACGGCCATCCGTCCGGCCCAGCCGGCCAGCTCCGTAGCCCCGGCCACCGCGCGGTGCCGCAGCGGGCGCAGGAAGCCCGCCCCGAGCGCCAGCGCCCCGGTCAGGGTCACCGAGAGCGGGACGACCGTCAGGCCCGCCTTCGTCTCGGCGATGGCTCCCGCGTTGCCGGTGAACTCGACGGTGCCGCCGACCGCCGTGACCAGGGTGGCGGCGACCACCCGTGGATAGGCGTTGTCGGGGAGGCCGGTGGCGCCGGACGCCCACAGGCCGAGCGCGGCGACCACGCCCATGAGGACCAGACCGGCCAGGACGGCCACGAGGGCCTGGATCCAGCCGTGCCGGGCGGCCGGACGCGCGCCGCTGGTGTCGGCCGGGTGGGCGGACGGTGTCGGGGGGCTCACGGTGCCACGCTAAGCAGCGCCGACAGCGTCCGCCCCTCGGGAGAGCCGACCGCGTCGGCATGCGGGCACGGGTCGACCGGCCGACCGCGTCGGCTTGCGGGCACCGGCGGACCGGGGCACACAATGGGTGCGTTGTGGAAGAAAACGGCCCATAAGCACTGCGGCCCAGCAGCACTTCACTTCGGTGCCGTGGCATCCCCTCCATCGGGAAGAAGAGCTCGTGAGCGTCGAACCTCCGTCCTCCGGCCGTCCCACCGGACCGCCCTCGGGCCCGCTGTCGGGCCCGTCGCAGCCGAGCCCCACCCAGCCCGTCGACGTCCCGCCCGCCGGCCCGCCGAGCGGCGCCTCGGGCGCGGGAGCCGGAGGCGGTGACACGGGTGGCGGTGGCACCGGAGGGGGCGGTACGGGCGGCGGTGGCGCGGGCGGTCCCGAGGGACCCGGCGGCGCGGCACCCGGACCCGGGCAGCCGGGCGGCGGGGGACCCGACCGGCCCTGGTGGCGCTCGGCGCCGCGGGTCGCGCTGATCACCGGGGTCGTGGCGGCGGCCGTGATCCTCGGACTGGTCTTCACCAACAACGGCGGCGGGACGAAGAACGCCGGCAGCGAGGTCTTCCTCCAGTCCGCGGACAAGGCGGGGCCCGACCCGTTCACCGAGTCGACCGCCAACGACACGTCCGCCGCACCGACGAACCCCGCGACCCCGGCCACCTCGGCACCCGCCAACGCCACCGTCGCCGTGAGCGGCAACGCGCCCGGCCTCTACGGCGGCACGCGCGACGTGTCCAGCTGCGACGTGGAGAAGCAGATCAGCGTGCTCACCGCGGACCCGGCGAAGAACAAGGCCTTCGCGTCGGTCGAGGGCATCCAGCCGGACGCGGTCCCCGCCTACCTGCGCTCGCTGACGCCCGTACAACTGCGCCTGGACACCCGGGTCACCAACCACGGCTACCGCAACGGCGCGCCCACCAGCTTCCAGTCGGTCCTCCAGACCGGCACCGCCGTGCTCGTGGACTCCCGCGGTGTGCCCCGGGTGCGCTGCGCCTGCGGCAACCCGCTCCTCCCGCCGGTCGCGCAGAAGGGCACCCCGAAGGCGACGGGCGACTCGTGGCCCGGGTACCGCTCCAGGGACGTCGTGGTCGTGGCACCCTCGACGACCGTCATCAACGTGTTCGTCCTCTACGACCCCGAGAACAACGAGTGGATCGCCCGGCACCGGGGCAACGACGTCCACAAGGACAAGAAGACCCACCCGCCGGTGAACCCCTCGCCCTCGGCCAGTGTCTCGGGCTCCGCCTCACCGTGCGTCTCGCCCGGCGGCTCGAAGCCGGGGTCCGGAAGCCCGTGCCCGTCGACCGCGACCTCGCCGTCGTCCGGGAGTTCGTCACCGTCGACCTCTTCCGCCTCCTCCGAACCGCCCTCCTCCGCCCCGCCGTCCTCGGCGCCTCCGGAGCCTCCCTCCAGCCAGCCCGCGTCCCCCGCGTCGGAGGCGCCTCCGGCCTCGGGGCCGGCGTCCTCCGCGGGTCCGTCCGCGGAGGCCCCCGCGTCCTGAACATCCCCCGGGGCGACCGGCGTTCCGTCCGCTTCACCGAGAGCGGAACGCCGGTCCCTTGCCGTGCCGTGCGGCGCTCCTAGGCTGAAGGGGTGAGCGACCACGTGACGAACGAAGCCCGCGTCATCCCCCTGCGCCCGGCCGCGGCCGGGCCCTCCCGCACGACGGCGCCGCAGGCCCCGGACCGGGCGCCCCGCCCGCCGGCGCTCGCGCCGCGCCGGGGACCCGCGGCCCCCGCCGCTCCCGCTCCCGTTTCCCCGGCCCGGGAACCGCTGTGGCGCGACCTGGTCGGCGACGTCCTGCGGCGCGAACGGCAGGCCCAGGAACGCACGCTCAAGGACGTGGCCGAGGCGGCCCGGATCTCCATGCCCTACCTCTCGGAGGTGGAGCGCGGCCGCAAGGAGGCGTCCTCCGAGGTCCTCGCCGCGGCCGCGCGCGCCCTGGGCCTCGGCCTGGGTGACCTGCTGTCGCTGGCCCAGCGGGACCTGATCCGGCGCTCCCGCCCGTCCGTCCGGAGCCGCGCCGGGTCGGCCCCCTCCTCGGCCTCGCGGTACGACGGGATGTGCCTGGCCGCCTGAAGCCCGTCGCCGCCGGGGGAGCGGCCGAGGTCAGACCACGGCCAGCCGGCGGCTCAGGATCTCGTCCGCGAGCCCGTACTCCACCGCCTCCCGCGCGGTGAAGATCTTGTCGCGGTCCATGTCCGCGCGCAGCGTCGCGACGTCGTGGTGGGTGTGCCGCGACAGGACCTCCTCGACCTGCGCGCGGATCCTCAGCATCTCCTTGGCCTGGAGGCTGAGGTCCGACACGGTGCCCTGACGGCCGCCGCTGGCGGGCTGGCCGAGCAGCACCCGCGCGTGCTCCAGCACGAACCGGCGCCCGGGGTCGCCCCCGGCCAGCAGCACGGCGGCCGTGGAGGCGGCCTGTCCGACGCAGAACGTCGAGACCGGCGCCTGGACGAAGGTCATCGTGTCGTAGATGGCCATCAGCGAAGTGAACGATCCCCCGGGCGAGTTGATGTAGATCGCGATCTCGCTCTCCGGGCTCGACGACTCCAGATGGAGGAGCTGCGCGATGACGACGTTGGCGACCCCGTCGTCGATCTCGGTGCCGAGGAAGATGATCCGCTCGGACAGCAGCCGGCTGAACACGTCGTACGACCGCTCGCCCTGCGGTGTCCGCTCGACGACGTTCGGAATCGTGTACGTCCCCATGTCAGAGCCCCGTCCGTCGCCGTGCCGCGGCCGGGCGGACGTCGGCGAGCGACTCCACGACCCGGTCGACCATGCCGTACTCCCTGGCCTGTTCCGCCGTGAACCAGCGGTCCCGGTCACCGTCCCTGGAGATCGTCTCCTCGCTCTGGCCCGTGTGCTCCGCGGTGATGCGTTCGATGGCCCGCTTGGTGAACTCGTGGTTCTGCGCCTGGATCTCGATGTCGGCGGTGGTGCCGCCGATGCCCGCGGACGGCTGGTGCATCATGATCCGCGCGTTCGGCAGGGCGAAGCGCTTGCCGGCCGCCCCCACGCTGAGCAGGAACTGCCCCATGCTCGCGGCGAATCCCATCGCGAGGGTGGAGACGTCGTTGGGGATCAGCCGCATGGTGTCGTAGATGGCGAGTCCGGCGGTCACCGAACCCCCGGGGCTGTTGATGTACAGGCTGATGTCGGAGCGCGCGTCCTCGGCGGAGAGCAGGAGCAGTTGGGCGCACACGCGGTTCGCGGAGACCTCGTCGACCTGGGTGCCCAGGAAGACGATCCGCTGGGCGAGCAACTGCGCGGCCAGATGGTCGTCGTAGCGGGTCACGGGGGTGTCGCCCTCCTCGGCCCGCGGCGAGCGGTCCGGGTACCGGCCGGTGATGAGCGGTGTCATGGGTCCTCCTGGTCGTGACGCGGCGGGTGTCGCCGCCGACTCCACTGTCGTTCCGGGGCGGACGCCGGACGGGAATTCTCGGCCCGCGGCAGATTCGCCGTCGGCAGAGCGGTCGGGCGTCCGCGCGGAGGCGGCGGAAGAAGGCCCGGATGCAGGCGACCGGC
Source organism: Streptomyces sp. NPDC127038 (assembly GCF_042725875.1). NCBI lineage: Bacteria > Bacillati > Actinomycetota > Actinomycetes > Kitasatosporales > Streptomycetaceae > Streptomyces > Streptomyces sp. NPDC127038. The sequence goes on from NZ_JBHXDQ010000005.1 coordinate 183,825, forward strand.
GGACCCGACTCCTCGCGGGCGGGGGCGTGAGCGAGCGGCCGATGAGTTTTCGGACGAGGATCGGTCGACAGGGGAGACGACGCTTTCCGCCCGAGGAGGTAGACATGCCCGCCGATGGATTCGCCACCTGTCTGTGGTTCGACGGCCAGGCCGAGGAGGCCGCGCAGTACTACGTCTCGATGTTCAAGAACTCCCGGATCGGCCGGATCGGCCACTACACCGAGGCCGGGCCCGGGACGCCCGGTTCCGTGCTGGCCATCGAGTTCACGGCCAACGGCCAGAAGTTCGTCGCGGTCAACGGAGGCCCGCAGTTCACGTTCGACGAGGCGATCTCGTTCCAGATCCACTGCTACGGCCAGGAGGAGGTGGACCACTACTGGGACAAGTTCATCGAGGACGGCGGCCAGGCGGGTCCCTGCGGCTGGATGAAGGACAAGTACGGACTGTCCTGGCAGATCGTCCCCGACGGGCTGATCGAGCTGCTGGGCGACGCGGACACGGAGAAGGCCACCCGTACGGCCGAGGCGATGTACAAGATGACGAAGCTGGACATGGCGGCCCTGGAACGGGCGCACGCGGGGGAGTGAGCGGCGGCTCCGAGAGGGGTTCCGGGCCGGTTCAGGCGGGATGGGCGCGCGAGCGGATCCGGGCCGCGAGCACCGCCACGTCGTCCTCGGCGTGGCGGGCGTCGAGCTTGGCGAGCACCTCGTCGAGCAGCTCGTCGACCCCGGCGCCCGGGGGCAGGCGCAGGGCGGCCAGCCGCGCGAGGGACTCGTCGATGTCCTCGTCCCGGCGCTCGACGAGGCCGTCGGTGAACATCACCAGGGTGTCGTCGGGGGACAGCCGGCGGACCACCTGCTGGTAGCCGCCGAGCCCCGTGCCCAGGGGCGGCCCCACCGGCAGGGGCAGCAGCTCGCCCGTGCCGTCACCGGCGAACACGACGGGCGGCAGATGCCCGGCACCGGCGATCACCGCGGTGCCGCGCGCCGGATCGACCCGGACGAGCAGGCACGTGGCCGGACGCCGGGTGCCGTCCTCGGACACGGCCGTGTCCAGCCGGCGCAGCACCCGGTGGGGCGGCAGGTCCGTGGAGGCGACGTAGCGCAGCATCGAGCGGTACGCGGTCATGTCCACGGCCGCGTCCAGACCGTGGCCCATGACGTCGCCCACGACCAGCAGGGTCCGCCCGAAGTGCAGCCGAACGGTCTCGAACCAGTCCCCGCCCACCAGGGAGCCGCCGCCCGCGGGCAGATAGCGGGTGGCCAGGTCGAGGTTCGGATGCGGTCGGCCGGGCGAGGCGAGCAGGGCCCGCTGGAGGTCCATGACCGTGCCGCGCAGGGACGCGTGCCGCCGGGAGTGCCCGAGGTGCACGGCCGCGAGGCGCGCCGCGTGCCGGGCGACGGCCAGGTCGGTGCCGGTGAACGGCGCTCCCTGCCGGACGGCGAGGAGCACCCCGTAACGGCGTCCGTGGGCGAGCAGCGGTACGGCGGCGACCTGCCGGGGTGTCCGGGCGGACAGGTCGAGCGAGGCGGCGATCGGGCGGCCCTCGTCGAGGGCCCGGACCGACAGCGGGCGCGGGCCGTCCGGCGGGGTGAGCAGCCGGGTGCGGCCACCGGTGGCGGCGCGGGCGAAGGCGTCGGGTGAGCGCCGGCCGGCCGGCACGTCCGTGGGCAGCAGGTCCACGGCGGCTGCCTCGCAGAGCCGCCGGCACACGAACGCCACGAGCTCCTCGCAGGTGCCGCGTTCGTCCAGCGTGGTCCCGATGGCCTCGACGGCATCCTCGAACACCCGGGCCGACACCCTGTCCCCGACCACATCTGAACCATGTGCCTGCGCCCCGGGTGCCCCCGTTCCCGGTGTCGTCGCGCGCGGGGTCCCGGGGTCCGGTGTCGCCGGATCCGTCGTTCCGTCGCCGCCCCGGCCCGCCATCGCACCTCCACCGCAGCACACCCTGGCTCCATCCACGCACGGCGGTGGCCGGCCCGCATGCTCAGGTCCGGGGCGCGCGGTCGTTCACGAGCACCGCCGCGCCGTCGAACCGGCCCGCCTTCAGGTCCCGCAGTGCCTCCGGCGCCCGCTCCAGCGGATAGGCGTGGGTCGTGGCCCGGATGCCGTACCGGGCCGCGAGCGCGAGGAACTCCCTACCGTCCTCGCGCGTGTTCGCGGTGACGCTGCGCAGCTCCTTCTCGTAGAACCGGTCGCTCTCGTAGCGGAGCGGCGGAACGTCGGTCAGGTGGATGCCGGCGACGGCCAGGACACCGCCCCGGTCCAGCGCCCGCAGGGCCACCGGGACCAGATCACCGACCGGCGCGAACAGGATCGCGCTGTCCAGCGGCTCGGGCGGCGCGTCGTACGCCCCGCCCGCGGACGCGGCTCCGAGCGCGAGGGCCAGCCGGCGGGCGGCCGGATCGCGGGTCAGCACGTGCACGGTGGCGCCCTCGGCCAGCGCGAGCTGCGCGCACAGATGGGCGCTGCCGCCGAACCCGTACAGCCCGAGCCGGCCGCCCGGCGGCAGCGCGGCCCTGCGCAGCGCCCGGTGGCCGATGATGCCCGCGCACAGCAGCGGAGCCAGGGCGACGTCGTCCACGCCCTCGGGCAGCCGGTGGGCGAAGGCGGCCGGCACCGTCGTGTACTCCGCGTAGCCGCCGTCGGCGTCCCAGCCGGTGTACTCGGACGCCGGGCACAGGTTCTCGGACCCGCGCAGGCAGTACCCGCAGGTACCGTCCGTGCGGCGCAGCCAGGCGACCCCGACCCGGTCACCGGACGCGAAGCCGCTCACCGCGTCACCGGCCGCCGCCACCGCACCGACGACCTCGTGGCCCGGTGTCACGCGCGGCCGGCGCACCGGCAGGTCTCCCTCGGTGACGTGCAGATCGGTGCGGCACACCCCGCAGGCGCGGACGTGCACCAGCAGTTCGTCCGGTCCTGGCACCGGTACGGGTCGCTCCGCGAGGCGCAGCGGCTCGTCCTCGACCGGCCCCGGTGAGACCACTTCCCACGCCCGCATCATCCCGTGCCCCGTCCCGTCGTCCGCCGGATCGGCCCGCTCTCCAGTGTCCTGCGGGGCCGGCGCTTCGGCGCGCGGCCTGCCCGAAGGCTGGTTAGCGTGAACCGCGCAACCGTTCACCGCACAGGAACCGCTCACCGGACAGGAGAAGACCGGGTCATGGCCGTACAGCCTGAAGGAACGCCCTGCTGGGCGGACGCGATGTTCAGCGATGTCGAAGGTGCCAAGAGCTTCTACGGGGACGTGCTCGGCTGGACGTTCGGCGAGGCGTCCTCGGAGTACGGGAACTACACGCAGGCCTACTCCGGCGGCAAGGCGGTGGCCGCCGTGGTGCCGCCGATGCCCGGCCAGGAGGGCCAGTCCGCCTGGTGTCTGTACTTCGCCTCGCCCGACGCCGCCGCGACCGCCGAGAAGATCAGGAGTGAGGGCGGCGAGGTGCTGATGGAACCGATGCAGGTCGGGGACTTCGGCACGATGGCGCTGGCCCGTGACCCCGGCGGTGCCGTCTTCGGCGTCTGGCAGGCGGGGGTCCACGAGGGCTTCGAGTCGATCGGCGATCCCGGCGCGTACGCGTGGGCCGAGGTGTTCACCCGCGATCCGGAGAAGTCCGACGCGTTCTTCCCGGCCGTCTTCCCCTTCACCGCGCAGCAGGTGCAGGACGACGCCGTCGACTTCCGCGTCTTCAACATCGGCGGCAACCCGGTCCTCGGCCGGATGCGGATGACGGACGACTTCCCGCCCGAGGTGCCCTCGTACGTCAACGTCTACTTCGGCGTGGAGAACTGCGACGACGCGGTGGCCAAGGCGACGGCCCGGGGCGCGGTGCTGCGCTTCGGGCCGATGGACAGCCCGTTCGGCCGGTTCGCCGCGCTGAGCGACCCGCAGGGCGCGTCGTTCTCCGTGATCGACATGAAGACGACGCAGGGCGAGATGCCCGGGATGGCGGACGTGTCCTGACGCACGTCCGGTGCCTTCGGAGGTGACCGGGGCCCGCGCCCGTGCGCGGGCCCCGGCCGGGGCGTGGCATGATCGGGGTCATGCCTGAACGCGTTGTTGCCGCCTGTGACGGGGCTTCGAAGGGAAACCCGGGACCCGCCGGATGGGCGTGGGTCGTCGCCGACGGGGACGAGGCCCCCACCCGCTGGGAGGCCGGACCGCTGGGCACGGCGACGAACAACGTCGCCGAACTGACCGCCCTGGAACGCCTGTTGACGGCGGTCGCCGCCGACGTTCCGCTGGAGATCCGGATGGACTCCCAGTACGCGATGAAGGCCGTCACGACCTGGCTGCCGGGCTGGAAGCGCAAGGGCTGGAAGACGGCCGCGGGCAAGCCCGTCGCCAATCAGGAACTGGTCGCCCGGATCGACGAACTCCTCACCGGCCGCTCGGTGGAGTTCCGTTACGTCCCCGCCCACCAGGTCGACGGCGACCGGCTGAACGACTTCGCCGACCGTGCCGCCAGCCAGGCCGCGGTGGTGCAGCGGCCTGCCGGCAGTGACCTCGGCTCCCCGGAGCCGCCCGCCTCCCCCGACACCCCCGCGGTCGCGGGCGCCGCCCGCCGTCGTCCCGCGGCCGGGACCGCCCGTAAGAGCACGTCGAGCCGGACCATCAAGGCGAAGTTCAACGGCCGTTGCGTGTGCGGCCGTTCCTATGCCGCGGGCGAGCCCATCGCGAAGAACGCCCAGGGCTGGGGCCACCCGGAGTGCCGGTCCGAGGCGCAGGGCGGGGCCTGACACCTCCGGCGCATCCGGCGGTCACGGCCGTGCGGCCGGACTCACACGGCGTCGAAGGTGTAGTACGCGGTGTGGTCGAGCAGATCGGACGGGCGGGTGTCGTTCCACGGCTTCATCGTCTCGCCGAGGTCGATCACGTCCGGGGTGTCCGCGAGCGGGAGGTAGCCGGATCCCGGGTGCCGCCGCTGCCACTGGGCCCAGAGCCGGTCTATGAAGGCGTGGTGGAGCCAGAACACCGGGTCGTTGGGGGAGACGCCGGTGGACATCTGGCCGCCGACCCAGACGTGCACCCGGTTGTGGAGGTTGACGCCCCGCCAGCCTTCGAGGTGATTGCGGAAGCCGTCCGAGCCGCTGTTCCAGGGCGCCATGTCGTACGTCGCCATGGCGAGCACGGAGTCCACCTCGGCCCGGGTCGGCAGTTCCCGTACGCCGGTCCCCAGTGACCGGCGCAGGTAAGTGCGGCTGTCGACACGGACGTTGATCGGCCAGTTGCCCGCGGAGGCGGCGAACGGGCCGTCCATCACCCGGCCGTCCAGGCTGCGTCCGGTGCCGCCGAGGAAGTCGGGCGCCCACAGGGACGCCCGCGCGGTGCGGTCGGTGCTCCAGTCCCAGTAGGGCAGTGCCACCGAGGGGTCGACGGACTGGAGCGCCCGCTCGAACTCCAGCAGGAATCTGCGGTGCCAGGGCAGGAACGAGGGTGAACGGTGGCCCGTCCGCTCGCCGTTGTCGGTGTCGCCGAGGATGAACGCGTTGTGCGTGGTGACGAAGGTGTCGTACCTTCCGCTGCGCTTCAGCGTCAGCAGCGCGTCGACGAATCGGCGCTTCTCGTCGGCGGTCAGGGTCGCCTGGTTCTTGCGTACGGTCATGTGCGGGACTCCACGATCTGCTTACGGGGTGGTTCAGTTGGTGACGAGGGGCACGAGCGGCGCGCCCTGGAGCTCCACGACGGCGGCGCGGGCCGCGTCGCGCGGGGTGGGCACCGGCGCGTAGTGGCTGACGACGCTGATCCAGCTGCCGTCGGCGTTGCTCATCACGTGCAGTTCGGCGCCGTCGATGAACACGGCGTAGCCCCCCATGTGCTCCATGTGATGGTGACCGCCGCCGGTCGTCGGGCGGCCTTCTATGCGCCGCCCCTGGAAGACCTCGTCGAAGGGCTCCGGGCCGTCGTGATGGTGTCCTGCCATGGACCGCGGCGCGGCGGCCGGTCCGGCGGGTGCCGCGGACGCGGAGGAAGCGGCGAGGGTCTGGGCGCCTGCGGCCGCGGCGAGGGCGCCGACTGCCCCGAGGGCGCGGCGGCGAGTGAGCTCCGGCATGCGGAGACCTCCTGTGATCAGCTGTGTCGATGACCCGATATGCCTATCGGGTCGTCAAACAGCAGGAGAAATCGCCGCATGTCGGTTGGCCGGGATCCGGACAATCCCGTATATGCCGTACAGGATTGAACGAAGATGATCTTGCTGTCGGGGGTGGTCGCCGCGCGCCCGCGGAAGGAGATCTTCCGGCGGGAGGGTCCCGTAGTGATGATCTTGCTGTCGAAGGCGCCGACGGGTGGCGTGGTTCACGCCCGCGATCTGGCGTGATCCGCCGCCGCGACACCCGCATCCTCCCCCCTGCTACTCTTCGTGATCAATTGACCGCATTGTGCAACATAGGGGAGTGCGCGTGAAGATCGCGTGCGTCGGTGGCGGACCCGCAAGCCTGTACTTCTCGATCCTGATGAAGCTCCAGGACCCGTCCCATGACATCACCGTCCACGAGAGGAACCCGGCCGGATCCACCTACGGCTGGGGCGTGACGTACTGGGCGGCCCTGCTCGACAAGCTGCGCGAGGGCGACCCGGCGTCCGCGCTCGCCGTCCGGGAGAACTCGGTGAGCTGGACGGAAGGCGTCGCCCATGTCGGCGCCCGGACGACCGTCGCCCCGGGGGACGAGGGATTCGGCATCGGCCGCCGCCGGATGCTCGACCTGCTCGCGGAGCGGGCCCGGACCCTGGGGGTCCGCGTGCTGTACGAGAGCGAGATCACGGCCGACCGGCTGCCCGACGCCGACCTCGTCGTCGCGGGCGACGGGGTCAACAGCGCCCTGCGCGAGCGTCACGCCGACCACTTCGGCAGCGAGATCGTCCACGGCCGCAACCACTACGTCTGGCTCGGCACGGCCAAGGTCTTCGACTCGTTCACCTTCTCCTTCGTGGAGACGGACCACGGCTGGATCTGGTGCTACGCCTACCGGTTCGGGGACGACCGCAGCACCTTGGTCGTCGAGTGCTCCCCGGAGACCTGGCGCGGCCTCGGGCTCGACACCGCGGGCGAGGCCGAGGGGCTCGCGCTGCTGGAGAAGCTCTTCGCGGACCTGCTGGACGGACACGGGCTGATCGGCCGGGCGCAGCCCGACGGCGCCGCCCAGTGGCTCACCTTCCGCACCCTGACCAATCGCACCTGGCACCGGGGCAACCTCGTCCTGCTCGGCGACGCGGCCCACACCACGCACTACTCGATCGGCGCCGGCACCACCCTCGCCCTGGAGGACGCGATCTCCCTGGCGCGGGCGCTGCGTGAGCACGAGGACCTCGACACCGCCCTGACCCGCTATGGGCGCGAACGCAGGGCCGAGCTCCTTCCGGTGCAGAGCGCGGCCCGCCACAGCGCCCGCTGGTACGAGAACCTGCCCCGCTACATCGGGCTTCCGCCGGCCCAGATGTTCGCCCTGCTCGGACAGCGCCATTCACCGCTGCTGCCGTACGTCCCGCCGCAGCTCTACTACCGCGTCGACCGGGCGGCCGGCCGGCTGGAGGCGCTGCGCCGCCTCAAGCGCTGGCTCGGCCCCAAGGTCGCCCGCGGGGTGCAGGCCCGCGCCCACCGGCGGTAGCCGTACGGGCGGCCGTGCCGACGGCGCTCGGGAACTGGACTCCGCTTGGGGTGAATGGCCATTCACCGATAAGGTGAATGGTCATTCACCTCTTTTTCACGTCTACTTCTGGAGTGCCGATGGTGGCCCTGCGCGAGCGGCTCGCGATACCTGTCCTGGCGTTCGGCGGGATCCTCATGGCCGTCATGCAGACGGTGGTCGTCCCGCTGCTGCCCGATCTGCCCCGGCTGACGGGCGCCTCGGCCGGCGCGGTCTCCTGGATGGTGACCGCGACCCTCCTCGCCGGAGCGGTGCTCACCCCCGTCCTCGGCCGCGCCGGAGACATGTACGGCAAGCGCCGCGTGCTGCTCATGGCCCTCGGGATGATGACGGTCGGCTCGCTGATGTGCGCGCTCACCTCCGACATCGGCGTCCTGATCGTGGCGCGGGCGCTTCAGGGCGCGGCCGCCGCCGTGGTCCCGCTCTCGATCAGCATCCTGCGCGACGAACTGCCGCCGGAGCGCACGGGTTCCGCCGTCGCGCTGATGAGCTCCACCGTCGGCATCGGCGCCGCCCTCGGCCTGCCGCTCGCCGCCCTCGTGGTGCAGTACTACAACTGGCACGTCATGTTCTGGGCGACGACCGCGCTCGGCGTCTTCGGCACGGCCCTGGCCTGGTGGGCGGTGCGCGAGTCGCCCGTGCGCGAGCCGGGCCGCTTCGACACCCTGGGCGCGCTGGGCCTGGCCGCCGGTCTCGTGTGCCTGCTGCTCGCCGTGTCCGAGGGCGGCACCTGGGGCTGGTCGAGCCCGCGGATCCTCGGGCTCTTCGCCGGCTGCGCCGCGATCCTCGCGCTGTGGTGGCGCCAGCAGCTGCGCGCGGAGCGCCCCCTCGTCGACCTCAAGCTCGCCGCCCGTCCGCGCGTCGCCCTGCCCCACATCGCCGCGCTGCTGACCGGCTTCTCCTTCTACGGCAACTCGCTGGTCACCGCGCAGCTCGTACAGGCCCCCAAGGCCACCGGCTACGGGCTCGGCCTGTCCATCGTGGCCACCGGTCTGTGCCTGCTGCCCGGCGGGGTGACGATGCTGCTGCTCTCGCCCGTCTCGGCCCGCATCTCGGCGGCCCGCGGCCCCCGGATCACCCTGGCCCTCGGCACGGCGATCATCGCCTCCGGGTACGTCCTGCGGATCGCCGACAGCCGCGACCTGTGGGCGATCATCCTCGGCGCCACGGTCTGCTCGATCGGCACGACCTTCGCCTACTCCGCGCTGCCCACCCTGATCCTGCGCGCCGTGCCCGCCGGGCAGACCGCCTCGGCCAACGGGGTCAACGTCCTGATGCGCACCATCGGGCAGGCCGTGTGCAGCGCCGCCGTGGCCGCCGTGCTCGTGCACCACACGAGTCTCGTCGCGGGCGCCCCGGTGCCGACCCTGCACGGCTATCTGCTGGCCTTCGTCATGGCGGGTACCGTCGCACTGGTGGCCTGTGCCGCCGCACTGTCGATTCCCGCCGACCCCGCCTCGCGCGCGACCCCCGGAACCCGCCGCCCCACCGGCGCGACCCGCGACGAGGCCCTCGAAGGAGCCTGAGCACCGTGACCACCCCGCACTCCGGTCTCACGGCGTCGCCGGCCGCCGAGCCCCGTGACCAGGAGGCCGCGCCCGCCCCCCGCCGCGACGCCGAGGCGAGCAAGGCGGAGATCCTGCGCGCGGCCCGCTATCTGCTGGCCCGGCACGCGCACGCGGACATCACGCTCAAGGCGGTCGCGGACCGGGCCGGGGTGAGCGCGCCGCTGATCCTGAAGTACTTCGGCAACAAGGACGCGCTGTTCGCCCGCGTGATGTCCTTCGAGTCCGACGCCGACGCCCTGCTGGACGCGCCGCTGGAGGAGCTCGGCCGGCACATGGTCCGCCACCTCCTCGAAGGGCAGACCCAGCGCGGCGCCGACCCCGTCCTGAGGATCGTCTTCGCCCCGCTCCAGGGGGAGCAGGGCGAGATCCTGCGGGCCAACTTCCGCGCCCAGGTCAGCGACCGTCTCGCCGGACGGCTGAGCGGCCGGGACGCGGGGCTGCGCGCCGAACTCGCCGTGAGCACGCTGCTCGGCCTCGGTGTGATGTACGGGATCGCGCGGGGCCCCCATCTGCGGGGCACCTCCGTCGACGACATCGTCGAGCGGTACGCGCCCGCCGTGCAGGCCCAGCTCGCCCCGTGACCGGCCACGCCCCGCGGGTCAGCTCACCCCGACGGGCCGGAACTGGACGCTGATCCGGGGTCCGGTGGCCCTCGCCGTCTTGGGGATCGCGTGTTCCCAGGTGCGCTGGCAGGAGCCGCCCATCACGATGAGGTCGCCGTGGCCCAGCGGCCGCCGGACGGTGTCCCCGCCGCCGCGCGGCCGCAGCAGGAGATCGCGCGGGGCGCCCACCGACAGGATGGCGACCATCGTGTCCTCGCGGGCGCCCCGGCCGATCCTGTCCCCGTGCCAGGCCACGCTGTCGCGGCCGTCCCGGTAGCAGCAGAGCCCCGCCGTGCTGAACGGCTCGCCCAGTTCCCCGGCGTAGTGCGCCGAGAGGGCGTCCCTGGCCTCGTCGAGCAGCGGGTGCGGCAGCGGATCGTCCGCGCGGAAGTACGCGAGCAGCCGGGGAACGTCCACCACGTGCTCGTACATCTGGCGTCGTTCGGCCCGCCACGGGACCTCGGCGGCGAGGTGCGCGAAGAGCGCGTCGGCCCCGCTCACCCAGCCCGGCAGCAGGTCGATCCAGGCCCCGTCGCCCAGCGTCGTGCGGCGGAGCCCGTCGAGGGAACCCAGACGGAGTTCGTCGGTCTGGTCGAAGAGCGAGCCCTGGAGGTGCATGGCCATGGGGCCAGCCTACTCCCAGAATCGAATAGATGTTCCATTGTGTGGGTGGGTGGCGGGGTCACCAGGGCACGGGGCCCGACGCGTCGAAGAAGCCGCCGGTCGGTCCGTCCGGCCCGACGGACGCCATCCGTACGATGATCTCGGCGCCCTCCTCCACGGTCTGGGTGCCCGTGTTCCCGTTCAGGTCGGTGGCGGTGTAGCCCGGCTCGACGGCGTTGACGCGGATGCCGGGGAACGCCTTCGCGTACTGCACTGTGATCATGTTGACGGTGACCTTGGACGCCGGATAGGCGAGGCCCGGGTAGAAGTGGGTCGGGCCCGCCGGGTCGCTGATCCGGGCCAGCGAGGCGAGGCCGCTGCTGAGGTTCACCACGACCGGGGCCGGGGACCGCAGGAGCAGGGGCAGGAAGGCGTGGGTGACGCGGACGACGCCGAAGACGTTCGTCTCGAACAGCTCGCGCATCATGTCCGCGGACACGTCCGCCGGGCCGATCACGCTGTTCCCCTCGCCGCGTCCCTCGATGCCGGCGTTGTTGACCAGGACGTCCAGCCCGCCTTCGGCCTCGATGGTCTTCGCCGCGGCGGCGACGGACGCGTCGTCGGTGACGTCGATGACGACGGCGCGCGCCCCGAGCCGCCGCGCCGCCAGCCGGCCGCGCTCCGCGTCCCTGCTGCCCACGTAGACGGTGTGGCCCGCCGCGACGAGCCTGCGGGCCGTCTCGTAGCCGAGGCCCTTGTTCGCTCCGGTGATGAGTGTGGTGGTCATGGGTCCAGGATCCGGCCGCCCGCCGGGCACAGCCAGCAGTCCGGTCTTCCTGGGACCGCGGGTACCAGGCAGGTCCGGCCGCGGGGGTGCACAGTGGGTGGCATGGCGAACACGGAGTTCGGGCGGACGGTGCGACGCTGGCGTGACAGGGTCACGCCGGAGGCCGTCGGGCTGCCCGGCGGCGGCAACCGGCGCGCGGCCGGACTCCGCCGCGAGGAGCTGGCCCTGCTCGCCGGTATCTCGGTCGACTACGTCACCCGCCTCGAACAAGGGCGGGCGGCCCACCCCTCGGAGCAGGTCGTCGAGGCCCTGGGCCGGGCGCTGCGGCTGTCCGCGGCCGAACGCGAGCACCTCTTCCAGGTGGCCGGACTGGTGCCGCCCGGCCGGGGCATGGTGCCGGCCCACATCACGCCCGGTGTCCACCGTCTGCTCGACCGGCTGAGCGAGACACCGGTGGCGGTGTACGACGCGGCCTGGACGCTGCTGCTGGCCAACCCGCTGTACGCGGCCCTGCTGGGTGACCCCTCGGGATGGCGCGGCAACGAGCGCAACGGGGTGTGGCGCAACTTCGTCGGCCCCGCCGGCCGGGTGCGGCACACTCCCCGGGAGCGGCGCGCCTTCGAGGCGACGCTGGTGGCCGACCTGCGCGCGACCGCTAGCAGATATCCGACCGACCGGCGCCTCGGGCAGCTCATCGACGAGCTGTGCGCGAACAGCGTGCGGTTCGCCGAGCTGTGGGAGTCGGGGTCCGTGGCCCGTCACGAGGCGTCCCGCAAGACGATCGACCATCCCCAGGTCGGCGCCGTGACCCTGGACTGCGATGTGCTCAGCGTCGCGGGCAGCGACCTGCGGATCATGGTCTACACGGCCGAGCCCGGCACCGAGGACGCCGAACGCGTCGCCCTGCTCGGGGTCCTGGGGACGCAGGCCCTCGTGGAGTGAGTGCGCGGCGCCCTCCGGTCACGAGTCCCGCTGTTCCGCCAGCACTTCGCGGATCACGCGGGTGGCGTTGGCCGCGATCGCCGGGTTCGTGTCGCGGTAGTGCGGGAGTTGGACGAGCGCCATGGACAGGGCCCAGCCGCGTCCCCGTGCCCAGCCCGCGTCGTCGGCCCCGGCCGCGTCCCGGAAGACGGGCCTCGCCGCGGCCGGCAGGAGGTTCCAGGCCGGGATGAGGTCGCAGGCGGGATCTCCGGTGCCGAACGTGGCGAAGTCGAGGACGGCCGCCAGACGGCCCTCGCGGACCAGCAGGTTCATCGGCATCAGGTCCGAGTGGAGCCAGCGCGGCGGCCCCGTCCACCGCGGTGCCGCCAGCGCCTCCTCCCAGGCCGCGGTCGCGGCGCCGGTGTCGACGCTGCCGCGCAGGTCGGCGATCGCCGAGCGCGTCCCGCCGTCCACCGCGGACAGCGGCGTGCCGCGGTAGGCGGGCGGACCGCCGGGCAGGTCGATCTCGCGCAGCGCGGCGACGAACACGCCCAGATCGGCGGCCAGTTGCCGCGCGTCGGTCAGGGCGTCGGGCACCGGAGCGTCGCCGTCGAGCCAGCGCAGGACGGACCAGTGCCAGGGGTAGCCGGGGGTGGGGGTGCCGAGGCCGACGATCTCGGGGACCGGGAAGGGGAGCGCCGCGGCGAGCCGCGGCAGCCACGCGAACTCCTTGGCCGCGTCCTCGGCGGCGTCCGCGATCCGCGGGAGACGGACGACCAGGTCGTCGCCGAGGCGGTAGAGGGCGTTGACCGTTCCGGCCGATGGCACCCGTCTCAGCGGCAGTCGGGCCCAGCGGGGGAACTGCTCGGCCAGCAGACGCCGTACGAGCGAACCGCCGATCCGCCTCTCACCTGCGCGCATGAGGGGTGGGGCCAACGCGGGCCTGCCTTCCGTGAGATGGGGTGCGTCTTCGCCATCCTGGGTTCCTTCCCGGCCGCCGTGCAACGTGTTTGCGGCCGGCAGGCAACCTCCCGTGCCCGATCGCCGTCTTGATCGGCAACGGGCGCGTGGCACGCGGTCCCCCATGGAGCATCCCTTCGCGGATGACGGCCGGGCGCGCTATACCCCTTGCGTATACATGCCGTGTATACGCTGAGTGTATAGCTGATCGCCGGACGTCACCGCCTCCAAGGAGTCGACTACAGCATCACCACCGGGCCGGTCCCCCCGCACGGGCCGACGGTGGCGGACGGAAAGGCACTCATGTACGGCAAGGCCTTCGCCCCTGAATACCAGGGCTCTTTGACCACCCTGTCGGTGAACTCCTCGCTGACCGACGTCCTCGCGGCGGGCACCGAACAGCTGCGCGCCGCCGAGCGCGCCGGGGCCCGCGCCGAGGCCGCCCGCTCCGGCCTCGCGGTCGCCGAGGCGCACCGGCGCCTCGGACAGGTGGCGGACGCCGACCGTGCCTGGAAGGCGAGCTACCGCAGCGCCCGGGAGGCCGGCGACGGCGCCGCGATGGCGTGGGCGCTGTGGAGCGGCGGCACCCTGGCCCGCCAGCGCGGAGCGTTCCCGCTGGCGTGGCGGCTGCTGCGGCTGGCCGCCGAACTCGGCGGACGGGCCGGGGACGTCGTGGTGCGCGGCTACTCCCTGGCCGGCATGGCGGAGACCGGCCGCATCCAGGGCGACTACGCCGCCGTGACGTCGCTGCACGAGCAGCTGCTGGCCGAGGCCCGCAAGCGCGGCGAGGCCCGGCACACGGTCTGGGCCCTGGAGGGCATCGCCCAGATCCACCGCAACACCGGCGCGTACGACACCGCCTACGCGATGTTCGAGGAGGCGGCCGGGATAGCCGCCGGCGCCGAGGACCGCCGTGGCCACGCCTGGGCACTGCGCGGACTCGCGGACATCGTCTCCGTGCGCGACGGCGACACCGGCCGCGCACTGGATTTGCTGAGCGAGGCCGAGGTCTCCTGCCGCGCGATGAACCTGTCCGGCGCGCTCGCCTACAACCACAAGATGCGCGGCAACGTCCTCTACCGCGCCGGGCGTTACGAGCAGGCCCGCGAGGTGTACGCGGGTGCCCTCGCGGAGTTCGAGGCGATGAGCGAGCCGCGCGGCACGGCCCTGTCCCGCCTCGGACTGGTCAAGTCCCTCGCCCGCCTCGGCCGTGACGCCGCCGAAACCGCCGCCGACCTGGACGAGTTGGCTGTGCTGCTGGACGGCATCGGGCTGCGGCACGCCCACCGGATGGTCGAACGGGCCCGGACGGAGCTCGGGTTGGCGCGAGCGGGGACCGAGCCCGGGGCGACGGCCGGGACCGGCCGGACGGAGGCCGCGTGATGACGTCGACGGCCCTCGGCATCTTTCCCGATCCGCCGGTTCCCCCGGTTCCGCACGTCCGAAGCGTCCCGCCGATACCGACGGACGCGGACTCCCCGACGGACGCGGACTCTCCGAAGGCCATGGACTCCCCGAAGGCCATGGACTTCCGGACGGCGCCGGCCGACCCGGACTCCGCGCCGGACGCCGCCCAGGTCCTGCGCCGCTGCCGCGAACTCGTGACCCCCGCCCTGTCGGAGGCGATCGGCACACTGCATCCCTGGCTGGCCGAGATGGCCCGGTACGCGCTCGGCCACTGCGAGGTCGGCGGCGCCCCTGCCGCCCACGGCCGGGGCAAGGGAGTGCGGCAGGCTCTCGCCGTCCTCGGGGCGGAGATCGTCTCGGGTCCGGCCCGCGCGGGGGTGCCCGCCGCCGTCGCGGTGGAACTCGTGCACGTCTTCTCCCTGCTCCACGACGACATCATGGACGGTGACGCGCTCCGCCGCGGACGCCCGGCCGTGTGGAAGGCGTACGGCACCGGCCCGGCCGTCCTCGCGGGCGACGGGCTGTTCGCCCTCGCCGTCGAGACCGTGGCCCTCACCCCGCAAGCCGGTTCCGCCGTGCGGCAGTTGACCACCGCGCTCGGTGATCTGGTCCGCGGCCAGGCGGACGACCTGCTGTTCGCCGACCGGCCCTGGACCGGTCCCGGCGCGGTCGGTCAGGCGGAGTACGAGGCGATGGCCGAGCGCAAGACCGGAGCGCTGCTCGGCTGCGCCCTGGCTCTGGGCGCCCGGCTGGCCGGAGCGCCGGACCGGGCGGTGACCGTCCTGGACCGCGCGGGACGCCATCTCGGTGTCGCCTTCCAGATCGCCGACGACGTGCTGGGCATCTGGGGCGATCCGTCGGTCACCGGCAAGCCCGTCCACAGCGACCTGCGGCAGGGCAAGAAGACCCTGCCGGTCCTCGCGGCGCTCGGCGGGGCCGGGTACGGCGAACTGGAGGAACTCCTGGAGCTCTCGGACGAGTTGGACGAGGCGGGAGTCCGCCGCGCGACGGCCCTGGTCGAGCGGGCCGGGGGCCGGGCGGCCGCCGTGCGCGAGGCGCGCCGCCATCTGGCCGCGGCGGACACGCTCCTGGCGGGACTGCCGCTCGCCCCCGGGCCCGCCGCGGAACTCCACCTGATGCTGTCCGCCCTCGCCGACCGCACCATCTGATCCGTTCGCGCCCCCGATCCGTTCGCGCCCCCGAGCCCTCGTGCACCCCGTTCCCGTCCTCGGCACGGTCCCGCCCTCGCCCCGGTCCCGCACTCGGCACGGTCCGTTCCGGCCACGGACCGGGCGGGATCCGTGCGACCTCGGTCACATGCGTACGAAGATCGGCCTCTTCAGGCAACCGTCCCATTCCCCCGCACATCTGTCCGGTCGGGAACCGACAGCCCCCGTGGTGCGCAACAGCATCGCGCCGTAAGGCGGTTGGTGACCCCGGCCGCCCCTGTGCAAAGGAACTCTGTGCGTAGACCCCACATACGCCGTGTGGCGATAGCCGTCGCCGTGACGACGGCCGCCACGATCCCCGGTACCGCCTTCGCGTCCGCGCCCGGCGGCCCCGCCCTCGCCGCGGTCCAGGCCGCGTCGCCGGTGGCCGCGGCCAGGGCGGCGGCGTTCGCGCACGCCTCGGCCACGGGTGTCACCGACGGCGACACCCTGCGGGCCAAGGACGTGATGACGGACCCGGACGGAAAGCAGCACGTCCGCTTCGTCCGCACCCACCGGGGCCTCCCGGTCCTCGGCGGCGACCTGGTCGTCCACCTCGGCAGGCGCGGCGAGTACCTGGGCGTGACCCGGGCCGCCGACCACGTGGTCAAGCCGTCCACCGTCGAGGCGCAGCTGACGCCCGAGCAGGCGGAGCGCAAGGCCGAGACCGTGGCGAAGGGCGAC
The DNA here is from genome assembly GCF_042725875.1 of Streptomyces sp. NPDC127038. NCBI lineage: Bacteria > Bacillati > Actinomycetota > Actinomycetes > Kitasatosporales > Streptomycetaceae > Streptomyces > Streptomyces sp. NPDC127038. The sequence goes on from NZ_JBHXDQ010000005.1 coordinate 200,212, forward strand.
GCGGGCACCGCCCAGCTCGTCGTCGACGCCCGCGACGGCGCCGCCGCCCTCGCCTACCAGGTGCTCGTGACGGACAGCGACACCACGCAGGCGGGGCAGTCGAGCACGGTCGTCGTGGACGCCCGTACCGGCCGGATCCGCAGCAACACCCCGAACAGCGACGAGTTCATCTCACCGTCCCTGGCCGCCGCGCTGCGCGAGCGCGGCGAGAGCGCGACCCCGCAGACCGGCACGTCCCCCGCCGCGGCGCCGTCCGGTCTCACGAGCGCCGCCGCCGGCCACTACCCGGCCACCGCCACCGGCAGCGGCGCCTCCCTGTTCGCGGGCAAGGTGGCGCTGACCACCACCCGGACCGCGCGGACCAGCTATCTGCTCAAGGACCCGACCCGGTGGAACACCGAGACCCGGGACGCCAAGGGCCAGGAGCTGGAGTCCTTCGCGCGGGGCAAGGCGTTCACCGACGGCGACAACAAGTGGGGCACCGGCACCACTTCGGCCCGCACCACCGCCGCCGTCGACGCCCAGTACGGCATCACCCAGACCCTGGACTTCTACAAGAAGGCCTTCGGCCGCAAGGGCATCAAGAACAACAGCGCCGGTGCCAAGGGAATGGTCCACTTCGGCAGCAAGGTCGGCAACGCGTTCTGGGACTCGACGTGCGGCTGCATGCTGTACGGCGACGGGGACGGCGATCTGTTCAAGAAGCCGCTCGTCGTCCTCGACGTCACCGGCCACGAGCTGACCCACGGCGTCGTCGACGCGACCGCGGCCCTCGAACCCACCCGCGTGGACAACGACGGCAACCAGTTCGGCGAGCCCGGCGCGCTGAACGAGTCGCTGGCCGACATCTTCGGCTCGAACGTCGAGTTCTCGGCGAACAACCCGAAGAACCCGCCGAACTACCTGGTGGGGGAGAAGCTGGGCCTCGCCCAGAAGTTCCTGCGCCGCCTCGACCACCCGTCCCTCGACCGGCTCGAGGAGACGATCGACTACTGGTCGCCCGCCGCGTACGACACCGAGGTGCACGCCGGCTCCGGCGTCTCCTCGCACGCGTTCTACCTGCTCGCCGAGGGCAGCGGACGCAAGACGATCAACGGCGTGACGTACGACTCGCCGACGTTCGACGGTTCGCGGGTGACCGGCATCGGCCGTACCAAGGCCACCGCCATCTTCTACCGGGCGCTCACCCGTTACATGGTCTCCACGACCGACTTCCACGACGCCCGGACGGCCACGCTCAAGGCCGCCACCGACATGTACGGCGCGAACAGCACCGAGTACAGGACGGTGGACGCGGCGTGGGCCGCCGTCAACGTGACGGCGGCCAACACCCCGGCTCCTCCGGCCCCGCCGGCCGCCGGTCACTGACCACCGGTCCGGAGCACGGCACAGGGGCCCCGCCGTCCGGCGGGGCCCCTGCGGCGTTTCCCGGGTCAGTGCTGCTGCGTCTTCTGGGGCGTCGCCTCGCTGGGGCGAACGACGACGCAGCCCTCGCCCTCCAGCTTCAGCTGCACCGCCTCGCCCGAGCCTCCTCGGATCATCGAGCCGATCGACTGCGAGCGGTGCAGCGAGGTGCGCAGCTGCGCCGTCCAGCCGACGACCGCGTCGGTGTCGACGAACACCGGCTGCTGGTGGGAGACGGGAATGACGAGCGGGTTGCCCTCGCATATCAGGCCCAGGCTGCCGTGGCCGGTGAAGACGCTGTTGAACAGGCCTCCGCCGGTGATGCCGGCGCCCTTCACGGTCTTGATCTCGTACGACAGGGAGGCGTCGAAGCACAGCACGTTGCGGCCGTTGACGGTGAACACGTCGCCGGGTTCGATGCCCACGATGAAACAGTTCTGGGCCTCGTGCGCGAACCAGGCCTCGCCCTGCCCGCGGACGGTCATCAGCGGAAGTCCCTCACCGGTGACCGCGCGCTTGAGCATGCCGCCCACGCCCTGGCCCTTGCGCTCGAACTGGAGACTGCCCCGGTAGGCGACCATCGCGCCCTGGCGCGCGAACATCTCGCCCTGGACTGTGTACTTGATGGACTTGGCGTTCTGGACGGTCATGCCCGCCGCCACGGCCGGCTGCACCATGTGGTCGCTGGAAAAGAGATCGCTCTTCATGCGGGCATCCTGTCGCGGAGGGTGACGCTCCGCCAGAGCCGTGGCGATCTTGGGACGTACGGTGACCGAGTCACGACACGCCGAGGGCCGGCCCGGGTGACCGGACCGGCCCAGGAACGGGTCGTCAGGCGGCGGCAGGGGCCTCGACGTGGCCGTGCAGCCGGTTCAGGACCTCGGAGAGCTGCTCCGCGACCTCGGCGTCGTCGGCGGGGTGCGTCTCGGCGAAGCGGACCACGGAGCCGGGGACGGAGAGCTTGACGTCCTCCAGCACGGTGCCGCCGGCGATGCCCACGGCCTTGCGGGCCTCGTCCTGCGCCCACACGCCGCCGAACTGGCCGTACGCGGTGCCGACCACGACGACGGGCTTGCCGGTGAAGGCGCCGGCGCCGTACGGGCGGGACAGCCAGTCGATGGCGTTCTTCAGGACGGCCGGGATGGTGCCGTTGTACTCGGGCGAGAAGAGCAGGAACGCGTCGGCCGAACCGGCCGCGGCGCGAAGGCGGGCAGCGGCGGCGGGGACGTCGCCCTCGACGTCGATGTCCTCGTTGTAGAAGGGGACCTCGGCCAGGCCTTCGAAGATCTCGACCTCGGCGCCCTCCGGAGCGAGCTTGACGGCCGCCTCGGCGAGCTGGCGGTTGTGGGAACCGGCGCGCAGGCTGCCGACGAGCGCGAGGATGCGTACGGACATGGAAATCTCCTGGGGGGCTGGAAACGCTGAAACACTGCCGTAATAAAACGGACCGAAGTCCGCTTAAGGTCTATCACTCAAGCGGACCGCAGTCCAGTTGTCCTCGGATGCCGTTACGCTGGCTTCATGTCCCAGCCATCTCCGCCGTTCCCGGGGCGACCGGAATCGTTCGACGAGCCCGTCCTCATGCAGCTCACAGCGCCCGAGGACGCCCCGCTGCGCGCCGACGCGGCCCGTAATCGCGCGCGCCTGCTGGAGGCCGCGGCGCGGCTGGTCGAGGAGCAGGGAGTGGCCAGGCTCACCATGGAAGGCGTCGCCTGCGCGGCGGCCGTGGGCAAGGGGACCGTCTTCCGGCGCTTCGGCGACCGCACCGGGCTGCTGATGGCGCTGCTCGACCACACCGAGAAGAGCTTCCAGGACGCGTTCATCAGCGGTCCGGCCCCGCTCGGGCCGGGAGCCCCTCCGGTGGAGCGCCTGCACGCCTTCGGATGCCAGGCCCTGCGCCTGACCGCGGAACGGCTCGATCTGTACCTCGCCGCCGAACCCGAGGTCACCCGCCGCTTCGCCTCGGCGCCGTACCGCGTCCGCTTCATGCACGTGTGCATGCTGCTGCGGCAGACGAACCCGGGACCGGACACGGACATCGAGCTCGTCGCCCAGATCCTCATGGGCTACCTGGACCCCGCGCTGATCGGTCACCTCACCCGCCAGCGCGGCATGCCCGCCGAGCGCCTGGAGGCCGGCTGGCGCGACCTGGTGAACCGCAGCGTCGGGGCCCCTCCCGCCTAGGCGCCCGGCCCCCGGCGGGCGGACAATGGACCCATGGGGCAACGCCTCGAGGACATGAGCGCACCCGCCCGGCTGGCCCGCCCGGACGAGGGCATCAGCACCCAGGAACTGGCCCTCGCCGCCCGGAACCACGGACTGCCGCTGGAGGCCCTGCGGTACGAGGTCACACCGCCCGGGCTGCACTACGTGCTGACCCACTACGACATCCCGTACGCGGACGCGTCCGACTGGCGGCTCGCGATCGGCGGGCGGGTACGGCGCCCCCTGCACCTCGGGGTCGACGAACTGAAGGCGGGTCCCGCGGTCAGACAGCGGGTGACCATGGAGTGCGCGGGCAACGGGCGGGCGCTGCTGACGCCCCGGCCGGTGAGCCAGCCCTGGCTGGTGGAGGCGGTGGGCACCGCCGAGTGGACCGGTGTGCCGCTGCGCGTGCTGCTCACCGAGGCCGGGGTCGAACCGGACGCGGTGGACGTGGTGTTCACCGGAGCCGACCACGGCGTCGAACGCGGGGTCGAGCAGGACTACCAGCGCGCCCTCCCGCTGGACGTGGCGCTCGGCGACGAGCCCGAGGTCCTGGTGGCCTACGCGATGAACGGCGCCCCGCTGCCACCGCAGCACGGGCACCCCCTGCGGCTCGTGGTGCCGGGCTGGTACGGCATGGCGCAGGTCAAGTGGCTCCGCGAGATCACGGTGACGCCCGCGCCGTTCCGGGGGTTCCAGCAGGCGGTGGCCTACCGGCTCCGGCAGGAGGCCGCGGAGGAGGGCGAGCCCGTCACCCGGATCGCCCCGCGCGCGCTGCTGGCCCCGCCGGGCTTCCCCGACTTCATGTCGAGGGAGCGGGCGGTCCGCCCGGGCGCCGTCACCCTGACCGGACGGGCCTGGTCGGGATGCGCGCCGGTGACCGGGGTGGAGGTCAGCACCGACGACGGGCGCACGTGGCACCCGGCCCGCCTGGACCCGCCCGGCACCCATCGCTGGGCCTGGCGCGCCTGGCACCGCACCTGGACGGCGACCCCCGGCCGGCACGTCCTGAGCGCACGCGCCACCGACGCGGACGGACGCACCCAGCCGCTCGACCAGCCGTGGAACCGCGGCGGCTTCGTGAACAACCTCGTCCAACGGGTCCCCGTGCTGTGCCTGGATGCCGACGGCGAGAGCTGAAGCCGCCCTGAGCGAGAGGCAACTCGCTTTGCGGCAAGCCGGGTTGAAGGGGTTGACCCCGGTCGGCCGCGACTGGTTCAGTGGCTCATCCACTCAGCCATCGGCCCGGAGGGGGAAACGTGGAGGCTCTGCCCCGCGAGACCATCGTGGACGTCCTGGAGGACCGACTGCGCACCGACATCCTCGACGGCCGTCATCCGGCGGGGAGTTACCTCCCTCCGGAACGGCGCCTCGCCGACGGGTACGGCGTCACCCGCACCACGCTCAAGCACGCCTTCGGACGACTCGTACAGGCCGGTCTGCTGGAGACCCGGCACGGAGTGGGCACCCGCGTACGGGACTTCGCCCGCCTCGGCGGAGCGGACCTCCTGCCCATGCTCGTACGGCACGACTCCGCCTGGGTGCACGAGGTGTTCGAAGTGCGGCGCGGGGTCGGTGCGTCGATCGCCGAGCGCGCCGCCGAGCGCGCCACCCGCGCCCAGCGCGCCGAACTGAGCGCGCTGCTCGCGGCCGTGGCACGGGCCGAGGGCGCCGACGCGGTCCAGCTGGCCGATGTCGAGGTGCACCGCGCCCTGGCCCGCGCCACCGGCAACCGCGTCTACGTCCTGCTCACGAACACGCTGTTCAACGCCTACCTGCCGGTCCGCACCCTGCTGAACGGCCCCTTCACCGACCCCGAGACCGCCCACCGCAGGCTCGCACCGGTCGTGGAGGCCGTCACCGCCGGGGACGCCCGCCGCGCCCGCGAGGCGGCCGGAACCTATCTGCGGGAGACGGAACGCATCATGCTGGAGGGCCTCGCGTGAGGGGCACGGAGTTCACGGAGACGATGCTCGGAACCGTCCGCCTCGACGCGGAACCGGGGGAGCGGCGCGTCCGGCTCGACCTGCGCGCCACCGCCGACCGCGTGCTGCTGCCGCACCGGACCACCACGGCCCGCCTGACCGGCCGCGTACGCATCGCCGGCCGCGCCGACGACCCGCGCGCCGAGGGCGAGTTGGAGGTGTCACCGATCGCCCGGCGACGCATCCGCTACCGCCTCGCGTTCACCGCCGGAGGGCGCCGACTCACCTTGGACGGCTGGAAGTCGGTGACCCCCCGCCGCCCGCTCACCTCGATGACCGTGCTGCCGTTCACCCTGTACGAGGACGGGGCGCGGGTGGGCGCAGGGGTGCTGCGTTTCCCCCTGGCCACCGGCCTTCTGCCCTTCCTCCTCGGCTTCCGCTTCCCGCGCCGCGAGGACTCCGCGGAGCACACGGCCCCGCGCTGGAACGGAGCCCCGGGCCGCACCGAGGTCTGGTACACCACCCTCACCGACCCGGCCACCGGCACCGGGGTCTGGCTGCACCACGAACTCACCGCCCCCGCCGACGGATCCGAGCCGTTCGCCCATGGCTGGGCCGCCGTCTTCCCCCGCGAGGGCGAGGTACGGCACACCCGCTTCGGACCCGTCCCCTGGACCCGGCCGGCCGACGGATTCACGGTCGATGACGTCACCCACACGCCCGGCCGGCTCACCGGCAGCGCCGGCGACTTCCACTGGAAACTCCTCGAACAGCCCCAAGGGCCACCGCTGTTCACCTTCCCCCGCTGGTCCTGGCGCCGCCCCCTCCTGCCCGCGGCCCAGATGCTGCCGGCCGCCCGCGCCACCTACGAGGGCGAACTCTCGTACGGGGGAACGACCTTGCACCTGCGCGACGCACCCGGAGCGTCCGCCCGTATCTACGGCCACGGCAACGCGCACCGCTGGTCCTGGCTGCACGCCGACCTCGGGGACGGAGACGTCCTGGAGATCGTCGCCGCCGTCTCGACCCGGCCGGCGCTGCGCCGCCTCCCCCCGCTCGTCTTCCTGCGCCTGCGCCGCGACGGCCGCACCTGGCCACGGCGGCCGGAACGCCCGGCGATCGGCCTGCTGGGAGGCGGACGCTTCCGGGCCTCCTTCGGCCTGCCCACCTGGACCGTCACCGGCCGGACGGCCCTGCGCCGCATCCGCGTCGAGGTCCACCAGCCCCCCGAGCGGACCCTCACCCTGGAGTACCGCGACCCGGACGGCGCCCGCGCCCTCTGCCGCAACAGCGAGTCCGCCGACGCCCGCGTCGTCCTGGAACGCTGGTGGGGCCGCTGGCGCCCCGAAGCCACCTGGACCCTCGACGGCACCGCGCACGCCGAGGCGGGCGAACGGTGACCGCCGACGGGCTCGTCGCCGCGCTCCTCGCCGACGACGGCACCACCGCGTGGCCCGCCCGGGTACCGCATCGCCTCCACTCCGTGCTCGCCGCACTGCCCGGCCCCGCCCGCGCCGGGGTGCGCACCGCCGCGGCCGCCCTCGACACGTACGCCCTGGTCCGCACCGGACGACGCCTGGTGGCGCTCCGCCCCGACGAACGCGAGGCCGTGCTCGGCTCACTGGCATCCCGGCCCCGGCTCGCCCCGCTCCTCGACCTCCTGAAGGTCCCCGTCCTGCTGGCCGCCGGCACCGAACGGACCTGGACCGCGCCCGCCTCCTCACCCGCCCCCGCGGATCCGCCCCTCGACTGCGTCCCGGCCGAGGAATGGCCCGCCCGTACCACCGCCGACGCGGTCGTCGTCGGCTCAGGGGCGGGCGGCGCCATGGCCGCGCGCACCCTCGCCCGCGCCGGACTGAGCGTCCTCGTCCTGGAGGAGGGCAGGCACCACCCGACGGCCTCCTTCGCCCGCAGGGCTCCCCTGGACCGGTTCACCGAGCTCTACCGCGACGGCGGCGCCACCGTGGCCCTCGGGAGACCACCGGTCCTGCTGCCGACCGGCCGGGCCGTCGGCGGCACCACCGTCGTCAACTCCGGCACCTGCTACCGCACCCCGGACCACGTCCTCGCCCGCTGGCGCGACACCTTCGGCTTCGGGCCCGCCGACCGTTTCGGGCCCCTCCTCGACGAGGTCGAACGCACCCTGCGCGTGGCACCACAGCCCCTCGACGTCCTCGGCGGCAACGGTCTGCTCGCCCTCGCGGGCGCCGGACGCCTCGGCTGGCGGGCCGCCCCGCTGCGCCGCAACGCCCCCGGCTGCAAGGGCTCGTGCCAGTGCGTCGTCGGCTGCCCCACCGGAGCCAAACAGAGCGTCCAGCTCTCCGTCCTGCCCGACGCCTGCGCCGCCGGCGCCAGGATCGTCACCGGCGCGAGGGTCCACCGCATCCTCCTCGACCACGACGTGCCCGGCCCGCCCCGCGCCGCCGGGGTCCGGGCACACCGCCCCGACGGCAGCCGGCTGGAGATCCTCAGCCCCCTCGTCGTGACGGCGGCCGGCGCCCTGCGGACCCCGCCGCTGCTGCGCCGCTCCGGCCTCGGCGGACACCCCCGTCTGGGCCGCAACCTCAGCGTGCACCCGGCCACCAGCGTCGCCGGACGCTTCACCGAACCGGTGACGGCCTGGCGGGGCGTGCTCCAGAGCGTGGGCGTCGAGGAACTCCACGCCCAGGGAATCCTCGTCGAGGCGACCGCGAGCCCGCCCGGCATGAGCAGCTTCGTCCTGCCCGGCCTCGGCCGGGAACTGCGGGCCGAACTGGAGGCGTCGGACCATCTGGCCACCCTCGGCGCCATGATCGCCGACCGCCCCTCCGGGCGGGTCGGCAGCCGGAACGGCACGCTCGTCCGCTACGACCTCGACCCGCGCGACGGCGACCGCCTGATGACCGCCGTCCGCGCCATGGCCCGGCTGCTGTTCGCCGCCGGGGCGACGGAGGTCCTGACCGGGATCCCCCGCGCCCCCCGCGCCCGCTCACTGGACGCGCTCGACGAACTGCTCACCTCGGTGGGCCCGCGCGACCTCCATGTGTCCGCGTTCCACCCGACGGGCACGGTGGCCGCGGGAGCCGATCCCCAGCGGGCACCCGCCGACCCCGAGGGCGGGCTCCGCGGTGTCCGCGGGGTCCTGGTCGCGGACGGCTCGGTCCTGCCGGGCTGCCCGGAGGTCAACCCGCAGCTGAGCATCATGGCCGCGGCCCTCGCGGTCACGGACGCGTGGCTCGACGGGGCGGGCCACGGGGGCTGATCCGGGCGCGTGCCACCCCAATGGGCCCCCGTGGTTCGCCGTGCCCGGGCGCGGCACGGAGCATGAGGGAGTCCGTACGGCAGGAAAAAGAGGACGAGCCCCCGTGCCCCCGTACGGCAGGAAGAGGCGAGCCCCATGAGCAGACGTGTTCCCCACGGCCGGAGCGGATCCGGGCGGGTCGCTGTCGTGCTGGCCGCGATCGCGTGCGGATCCGCGCTCGTCTCGTGCAGCTCGGACAACGGCGGCGGCAGTTCCACGGCCTCCGTCACCCCGCGGCCCACCCCGCCGAACGCGTCGAACTTCACCGGGACCCCGCCGTCCGCGATCGCCTCGGCGGCCTCCTCGATCATCGGGTCGGCGAGCGCGCAGGCGTCCTCGGCCGCCGCCTCGGTCTCGGCCAGGGCCTCGGAGTTCGCGGCCTCGGTCTCCGCCGACACCGCCCGCGCCTCCGCCACCGCGGAGAAGCAGCTGAAGAACGTCCAGGGCAGCGGCAACGCGACGTCCGAGGTCAAGATGACCGGCCTGCCGACCTCGGAGACCGGCGGACTCCGCGCGGTGCTCGTCACCATCACCAACAACAGCGGCAAGACGGCCTCGTACGCCGTGCAGGTCGACTTCAAGAACCCCGACGGCAAGGTCGTCGAGACGGCGTACGTCGGCAAGGAGAACCTCGCACCCGGCAAGAAGGCGCAGCCGGTCGTGATCAGCCGGCAGCCCGCGCAGCCCCAGCTCACCCCCGTGCTCGTCAAGGCCCAGCGCTACTGACGGACGGCGCACCCGCGTGAGCGGGCTCCAGGGAACGATCTCCCGGAAGCCCGCTCACGGGACGCGTCAGGGATACGAGACCACGGTCGACGGCACCGTGGAGGTGCCCGAGGTCGGCGCCCCGGTGTCGTTGACGACGTGTTCGTACTGCCCGTTGCCGCCGAGCGAGATCACCAGCAGGCCGTGGAACTTCACGCCGGGCCGGTTCGGCGCCGCGAACCCGTGGTGCTGGACGATCGTGGGGTCGACGTCGTAGTAGCAGTAGCTGCCCAGGCCCCAGCCCTCGTGGGCGGTCACCGCGTCGCCGACCTTGTAGGCCGCGTACCCCTTGACGCTCCCGTTCTGGATCGCGGCCTGGTTCGGTGCGTCGTAGGCCTTCTCGTTCTGGAAGAAGATCGTGCGGCCCCGCTCGCCGTACCACTGCACGTCGTACTTGTTGAAGTGCTCGACGAACAGCCCCGTGGCCAGGACGTCGGAGCCGTTGACGCGGATGCCGTAGTCGGCCCGGTTGGTCTCCCAGCCGACGCCGGTGCCGTGGTCGGCGCGCCACACCCAGGTGTGGTCGATGATCGTGTGGCGGCTGTTGACGACCATGCTGGTCGTGGCCTTCCCCGCGCCGGCCCCGCCGATCCGTACGAACACGTCCTGAACGGTGGTCGGGTCGGCCGAGTGGTCGGCGGAGGCCCCGGCGGGTCCGATCTCCAGCAGGGTGGGGGAGTTGACCGGGCCGGCGTCGATCAGGAAGCCGGCCAGCCGGACGCCGTCCACGTCGGCCGTCCTGAGGGCGGTGACCCCGTTGTCGGGGATCAGCGTCGCGTAGCCGAGCCCGAGGACGACGGTTCCCGCGCGGTTGACCTGGATCGGCTGGTCCAGGTGGTAGATCCCCGGCGTCAGCAGCAGATGCAGACCCTGCGCGAGCGCGGCGTTCAGGGTCGCGGCGGTGACGCCGGGCCTGGCCACGTAGAACTGGGCGAGCGGCAGCGACGTACCGCGCGGGGTGCCGTTCCCCCAGGTCGTGCCGCGCGCGTTGACGCGCTTCTCCGGCAGGAACACCCTGTACTCGCTGCCGCTGAGATACAGGAACGGCTTCTCGCGCGAGACCGGTGTGGTGTCGAGCGTGGTGTACGGCGGGTTCGGGAAGGACTGCGCCGGCGCGCCCTGGACGCCGGAGAACACCATGTTCCAGACGGCGTTGACCCACCCGCCGACGGAACTGTCGCGGGTGTACCACTGCTGCTGCGAGTACGGTCCGACGGACCCGTCGATCCGGCTGTCGGCGATGTAGCCGCCGCTGGCCCATCCGTAGCCGTCGGGCGCGAGGTTGAGGCCGCCCTTGACGTGCATACGACGGAACGGAGCGGCCTGCGCGACCGCCCACCGGTTGGTGCCGCTGACCGGGCTGAGGGCGAGGTTCTCCGCCGAACGCCAGAAGTTCTGGGTGGCGTTGCCGTTGAACCAGCCCGCGTCGACCGTGACGTCGCCGTTGATGGTCGTGTCGTCCGGTGACAGGCCGAGGCCGGCGATCGAGGTGTAGAAGCCCAGTTGGGCGTTGAGCCCGCTGTACGTGCCGGGCTTGAACAGGAACGCGTAGCGGCCGTTGCCGAACTGCGCCGACTCCTGCTGCCGGAAGACCTGGTCGAGTTTCGCCTGGATGCCCGCCGTCGACGGGCTGAACACGATGACGTTCGGGCCCAGATCGCCGCCGCCGGGAAGTGCCGCAGCCTTCCGGGCGGACGCCACGGCCGGGGCGGCCGGCTCCGCGGGGGAGGCGGACGCCGGTGACGACAGGGCGAGCAGTCCGGGCGCGGCCGCTCCGGCCGCCATCGCTCCGAGGACGGTGCGCCGCGCGAGGGGGGAACGGCCGGAGTCCGGGGTGTCTGTGGGGGTTTGAGACATGGGGGGCGACTCTCCTGGTTCAGGAAGTGAACGGTGGGAGGTGCGGGGGAGCGCTCTCTCGCCGATGCATGCTTCAGCGAGGTGAACGACGCGTCAAGAGTTGTGACCGGAGTCCCCGAGGTTGTTGCGCAAGGAGAGGGCAACCAGGCGTTGGTTCACCCGATTTCGTAGGGGAATCAGCTCGATTCCCCGGCTCCTGAAGCCCCGTCATTGTGTTCAAGAGGTGAGCGCGGAACGGCTTCGTGATCCTTCGTCGGTTCCCTTGACACTCGCGCACGGCCGCCACAACACTCCTCGACGGGAGAGCGCTCTCCCATTTCCTCGGCACATGTGATGGACCGTCACGCGGACGGTCCGGCGGCGCCGTGCCCGGCGCCGCCCGGCCGTCCGACCCCCACCGTCCCCATCGACGTGGCAGGAGGTCTCCATGGCACGGAGATCGAAGATCCTCTCAGGAATGCTGATGTCCGGCGCGCTGGTGCTGACCTCGCTCGGCCTGGCCGGAGTGGCGATGAGCGCCGACCCCGCGCCCGGCCCGGCGGCGTCCGCGGCAGGCGCGACGACCGTCCACGCGGCGCACGCGATGCCGCTCTCCACGCTCTCCTCGCCTGAGGACCCGGACGGCGACGGCTACATCCCGGCGAACCCGCAGGTGACCGGGGTGGTCCCGTCCAAGGCGGAGCCCGCGCACCGGTACTTCCACGAGTTCCAGGCCAACTGCTCGGTGACGCGCACCCGCCCCGACGACCCGATCGTCTATCCGGGCCAGCCGGGCAAGTCCCACGACCACACCTTCCTGGGCAACACCACGACGGACGCGGGAAGCACCACCGCCTCGCTCGACGCCGGTTCGACGAGTTGCAGGGCGCCCGGCGACAAGTCCGCGTACTGGATGCCGACGCTTCTGAAGGGCGGCAACCCCGTCCTGCCGGTGGGGCCGCAGGTCATCTACTACAAGGCCGGGGTCACCGACTACACCAGCGTGCGGCCCTTCCCGAAGGGACTGCGCTTCGTGGTCGGCAGCCCGATGCAGTCCACGGCCGACTTCCGCAACCACCGGGGGTTCGTCGAGGGATGGGAGTGCGGCGCCAGCTACTTCAACGTCGACTTCCCGCAGCAGTGTCCGAGCACCGCCGACGTCCAGCTCAACATCCGTTTCCAGGCGCCCAGTTGCTGGGACGGCAAGTACCTGGACACCCCCAACCACCAGAGTCACATGGCGTATCCGGTGGTCAACCCCGGCACCAACGACAACATCTGCCCGGACGACCACCCGGTCGCCCTGCCGATGATCGAGTTCAAGATGGCCTTCCCGGTCAACGGTGACATGTCCCAGGTCAGGCTTTCGAGCGGCGCCGGTTACTCCTTCCACTACGACTTCTTCGACGCGTGGGACCCGCCGACGCTGAAGGCGCTCGTCGACCACTGTGTCGTCGGAGGACTCCAGTGCGACGCCCGCGGCTACGACCAGACGCACCCCGAGGCGGGCGCGGTACTCGACGCGAACTACCGCCTTCCCTGACGCGCGGCGACGCCGACGCGTCCCGCCGGTCCGCAGCACCGCGGACCGGCGGGACCACCCGCCCCTCGTCACGGCCCCACCCCCACCCGCATCCCCACACCCGTACCCCGGACGGACTCTCATGACCGGATCCCGAACCACCCGGCGCCATGTCATGGCGCCGCTCACCGCGGGCCTGCTCGCCGCGGCGGCACTCGTGCTGCCCGCCCAGCGCGCCCAGGCCGCCGGCGGCGTCGTCGAGGTCACCGGCTCGCAGGGCAACTGGCAACTGACCGTCGACGGAAGCCCGTACCGGATCAAGGGCCTCACCTGGGGCCCCGCCGTGGCCGACGCGCCGCGGTACATGCCCGACCTGAGGTCGATGGGCGTCAACACCGTGCGCACCTGGGGCACCGACGCCTCCAGCCAACCCCTGTTCGACGCGGCGGCGGCCCAGGGCATCAGGGTGATCGCCGGCTTCTGGCTCCAGCCCGGCGGCGGCCCCGGCAGCGGCGGCTGTGTCAACTACCTGACGGACACCGCGTACAGGAACCAGGTGCTCACCGAGTTCCCCCAGTGGGCAGCCACCTACAAGGACAACCCCGGCGTCCTGATGTGGGACGTCGGCAACGAATCCGTGCTCGGTCTCCAGAACTGCTACAGCGGCGCCGAACTGGAGCGCCAGCGGGACGCCTACACCACGCTGGTGAACGACATCGCCAAGAAGATCCACGCCGTCGACCCCAACCACCCGGTCACCTCCACCGACGCGTGGACCGGCGCCTGGCCCTACTACAAGAAGAACGCGCCCGACCTGGACCTGTACGCCGTGAACGCCTACAACGCCGTCTGCGATGTGAAGTCCGCCTGGGAGCAGGGCGGTTACACCAAGCCCTACATCGTGACCGAGACCGGGCCCGCGGGCGAGTGGGAGGTCCCGGACGACACGAACGGCGTCCCCGTCGAACCCACCGACCGGGCCAAGGCCGACGGGTACACCCGGGCCTGGAACTGCGTCACCGGGCACAAGGGCGTCGCGCTCGGCGCCACGATGTTCCACTACGGCACCGAGTACGACTTCGGCGGCATCTGGTTCAACCTGCTGCCCGCGGGCGAGAAACGCCTCTCGTACTACGCCGTGAAGCGGGCGTACGGCGGGGACACCTCCCACGACGACACCCCGCCGGTCATCACCGACCTCACCGTCGAGGGGGACGCCGGCAAGGTTCCGGCCGGGCGCGACCTCACCCTCGCGGTCAAGGCCACCGACCCCGACGGCGATCCCGTCACGTACGAGGTGCTGGACAACAGCATGTACATCGACCAGGGCAAACAGCTGAACCCGCTGCCCTTCACCGACCTGGGCGGCGGCCGGCTCAGGGTGACCGCCCCGGACCGGCCCGGGGTGTGGAAGTTCTACGTCAAGGTCAAGGACGGCAGGGGCAACGTCGGCGTCGAGACCCGCTCCGTGCGGGTGGTGCCGCCCACGCCGAGCGGCACGGACATCGCCCTCGGCAGGCCCGTGACCGCCTCCTCGTTCCAGACCGGCGGCGGGGACTGTCCCTGCACCGCCGCGAACGCCGTCGACGGCAGCCTGAACACCCGCTGGGCCAGCGACTGGAGCGATCCCCAGTGGCTGAGCGTCGACCTCGGCACCCGCACCTCGTTCCGCCATGTCCAGCTGGTCTGGGAGACCTCGTACGCCAAGGCCTACACCCTCCAGACCTCGGACGACGGGCAGAACTGGACCACCGTGCGCACGGTCACCGACGGCAACGGCGGCGTCGACGACCTCGACGTGTCCGGCACCGGCCGCTACGTACGGGTCGACGGAACGGCCCGAGGCACCGGCTGGGGCTACTCGCTCTACGAGTTCGGCATCTACAACTGAACGACGACACCGAGGGAGAGCGCTCTCCCACGGAAGGGGCCGCAGGCGTGCGCGGGACCGACGGCGAGGCGGAGCGCGAGGCGCTCCTCGGGAAACTCACCCTCCACGAGAAGGTCCGGCTGCTGACCGGCGCCACCACCTGGCGCACCCGGGCCGAACCGGCCCTGGGGCTGCGGGAGATGGTCCTCTCGGACGGCCCGGCCGGGGTGCGCGGGCAGTCCTGGGACGAGCGCGACCCCGCCCTGCTGCTGCCCTCGGCGTCCGCGCTCGGGGCCCTGTGGGACGAGGAACTGGTTGAGCGCCTCGGCGGCCTTCTCGCCGCCGAGGCGCGCCGCAAAGGGGTCGACGTGGTCCTCGCGCCCACGCTCAACCTCCACCGGACCCCGCTCGGCGGCCGGCACTTCGAGTGCCTCTCCGAGGACCCCGAACTGACCGGCCGCACCGGTGCCGCGCTCATCCGGGGAATCCAGGCCGGCGGAGTCGCCGCCACTGCCAAGCACTACGTGGCCAACGACTCCGAGACCGACCGGCTGACCGTCGACGTCCGGATGTCCGAACGGGCGCTCCGGGAGGTGTACCTGGCGCCGTTCGAGGCGGCCGTCGAGGCCGGCGTCAGGGTCGTGATGGCCGGGTACAACGGCGTCGACGGCGCCACGATGACCGCCAGTCCGCTGCTGGAGCACCCGCTCAAGAGCGAGTGGGGCTTCGACGGGGTGGTGGTCTCCGACTGGGGCGCGGTCCGGGCCGGCGAGCCGTCCGCGCGGGCCGCCCTCGACCTCGTGATGCCCGGGCCCGAGGGCGCCTGGGGCGAGGCGCTGGTGCGGGCCGTGGAGGAGGGGCGCGTCCCGCGGGCCGCCGTCGACGACAAGGTGCGACGCCTGCTCCGCCTGGCCGCCGCGTGCGGCGCGCTCGGGGAGCCGGACGATGTCGCCGGACCGGCTGCCGTGCCCGGCGCGGAGCCCGGTGCGGAGGGCCGGACCCCCGCCTCCGCTACTGGCCCGGACGAGGCCGACCGTGCCCTGCTGCGGCGGGCCGCTGCCGCGAGCACCGTGCTGCTGGCCGACCGCGGTGTGCTCCCGCTCGATCCCGCCCGGCTGCGCACCGTCGCGGTGATCGGCGCGCACGCCGGCCTGCCGCGGGTGCAGGGCGGCGGCAGCGCGGGGGTCTTCCCCGAGCGGGTCGTCACCCCGCTGGACGGCATCACGGCGGCACTCGGCGACGGCGTACGCCTCCTGCACGTGCCGGGCCCCTCGACCGACGCGCCCGCGGCACCCCTGACCACGGCCCTGTGCACCGATCCGGACTCCGGCCGCCCAGGCGTCCGGCTGCGGGTGCTCGACCGGGCCGGGCGCCCGCTGCACTCCGAACACCGCTTGAGTGGGAGGCAGTTGGAGCCGCCGCTGTCACCCGGCGCGCACACCGTCGAGATCGCCGCGCTCCTGCTCCCGGGAACGTCCGGGCCGTGGACGCTCGGCGTCGGCGGCTTCGGCCGCATGAGTGTCACGGTCGACGAACGCCTCGTACTGGAGGGGGAGTTCGACAAGGACACCGACGATCCGGCGGTCGTCCATGTGAACCCGCCCGTCCGCGACGTGCCCGTGCACCTCACGGCGGGCCGTGCGGTCCGGGTGGTGGCGCGCCGTGAACTCGCCCCGGGGACCGGCCGGGCCACCGTCGTCACCGCCGCGCCGCCCCGCCCCGACGACGCCAAGGCCCTGGCCGAAGCGGTCCGGGCGGCCCGCGAGGCGGACGCCGTGATCGTGGTCGTCGGCACGACCGAGCACGGCGAGTGCGAGGGACGCGACCGCGACGACCTCCGGCTCGGCGGACGCCAGGACGAACTGGTCCACGCGGTCACCGCCGTCGACCCGCGCACGGTCGTCGTCGTCAACAGCGGCGGACCCGTCGAACTGCCCTGGCGCGCACGGGCCGGAGCCGTGCTGCTGACCTGGTTCCCCGGTCAGGAGGGCGGCACGGGCCTCGCCGACGTCCTGTTCGGCCGGACCGAGCCCGGCGGCCGGCTTCCCACGACCTGGCCGGCGGCCCTCGCCGACGCCCCGGTCACCCGCACCCGGCCCGAGGACGGACACCTCGACTACACCGAGGGCCCGTACATCGGCCACCGGGCCTGGGCCCGCCACGACCGCGCCCCCGCCTACTGGTTCGGGCACGGACTCGGCTTCACCACCTGGGCGTACGAGGGGCTGACCGTCCCCGCCCCCATCGCGCCCGGCGAGCCGTTCACGGTGTGGGTCGAGGTGCGCAACACGGGCCCGCGCCCCGGACGCGAGGTCGTCCAGGTGTACCTCGCCGGACACCCGGGCTCGCCGGACCGCCGACTCGCCGGGTACACCCCGGTGAGCGCCGCGCCGGGCGAACGGGTCACGGCCCCGGTGCGGATCCCGGCCCGCGCGCTGCGCCACTGGGACGAGGACGAGCACGCCTGGCACACACGGCCCGGCCCCCGCCGGGTGCTCGCCGGCCGCTCCGCGGGCGATCTGCCGCTGAGCGCCACCGTGGTGGTCCGTACCCCGGGCTGAGCACCGGGCGTCCGGGGGAGAGCGCTCTATCCCCGGGCGGCGCCGGTTCGTTAGGGTGCCGCCATGAGCAGACAGGCTCCCACGCTGGAGGATGTCGCGCGGGTGGCAGGAGTCTCCCGCGCGACCGTGTCCCGGGTCATCAACGGGGTCCGCAACGTCGACCCCGGGATCCAGGAGGTGGTGCGCAGGGCCGTCGAGCGCACCGGCTACGCGCCCAACCGGGCCGCCAGATCACTGGTGACCCGGCGCAGCCAGACGGTGGCGCTGATCGTCTCCGGCGCGGGCGACACCCCGGAGGAGGAGCAGAACGCCTTCGCCGCACGGGTGTTCGCGGACCCCTTCTTCGGACGGGTCGTCAGCGGAGTGGTGGGCTACCTGCGTCCGCGCTCGATGCACCCGCTCCTCATGTTCGCCGAATCGCCCGAGACCAGGAGCCAGGTGCTGGCCGACCTGCGGCAGGGCAGTGCCGACGGCGCCCTCGTCGTGTCCACCCACGCCGACGACCCGCTGCCCGCGCTGCTCGCCGACGCCGGTCTGCCCGCCGTCCTCTTCGCCAGGCCCTCCCGCCCGGTGCGGCTCAGCTACGTCGACCTGGCCCACCGTGAGGGCGCCCGGCTGGCGGCCGAGCACCTGCTGAACCGGGGGTGCCGCCGGATCGTCACCGTCACCGGGCCGCTCGGCGTGGCCGCGAGCCAGGACCGCCTCGCCGGGTTCCGCGACACGATGGCCCGCGGCGGACACCCCTACGTCCCGGTCGCCGAGGGCGGGTTCACGCTGGACAGCGGGATGGCGGCGATGTCCGGACTGCTGGCCGAACACCCGGACGTGGACGGGGTGTTCGCCGCCAACGACCTGATGGCCCAGGGCGTGTGCCAGCTGCTGCGGGAACGCGGCAGAGCGGTGCCGGACGACGTCGCGGTCGTCGGCTTCGACGACTCCAGCGTGGCCGTGACCTGCCGGCCTCCCCTGACCACGGTGCGCCAGCCGGTGGAGGAGATGGCGGCGGCGATGGCCGCCCTCCTCGACGAGCACATCCGGGGCGACCGCACCGAACCCACCTCGCTGATCTTCGACCCGGAACTCGTGGTCCGCGCCTCGGCGTAGCACGGCCGGCCCCGTCCGAGCTCGCGGCCGGGCTCGTACGGGAGTGAGGCCGGCCCCGTCCGGGAGGGCGGCCCGGCCCGTCCGGCGCGCCCCGCCGGGCGACCGTCGCAGCCGCCGGTGGCGGACACTGGACCGGTCAGGATGGACGAGCCCGGCCGGCCGGGCGGACGGCGACGGAAGGCAGGCGGATGACCCACCCGATCACCGTGGGCGTGGACGGATCACCCGAGAGCAGGGCGGCGCTGGCCTGGGCGGGCCGGGAGGCCGTCCGCCGGGGTGCGCCCCTGCGGGTGGTGTACGCCTGGCACTGGCCGCCGCACGACATGGTCGGCGGCGGCGACCGGGAGGACCAGGCGCGCTGGGCCCACTGCATGATCGAGGACGCGGCACGCACGGTCACCGAGCGGCACGCCGGCCTGCCGGTGACGGTCGACGTGATCGACTCCGACGGCGGTGACGTGGTGCGGGCCCTTCTGGACGTCGCGGCCGGCACGGAGATCCTGGCCCTCGGATCGAGCGGATACGGCGCGTTCGTCGGCTTCCTGCTCGGTTCCGTCGGGCAGCGGGTGATCGCCGAGGCGCCCTGCCCGGTCGTGCTGGTGCGTTCGGAGGACCGGCCAGGGGACGAGGCGGGCGGCCGTGAGATCGTCGTCGGCCACCAGGGCGGTCCCGAGGACGGCGCGGCCGGGCTGCGGTTCGCGTTCGAGACGGCGGCGGCCCGTGGCGCGTCGCTCCGGGCCGTACGGGCCTGGAACCTGCCGCCGGTGTTCGCCTACAGCCCCGGCTCGCTCAAGATGCTGGACGAGGCCGGCGGCCTGGAGCCGTACGAACGCAAGGCGCTCGTCGAGGCGCTCCAGCCGTGGCGCGAGCGGTATCCGGAGGTGCCCGTCACCCAGCACATCGAGATGGGCAGCGCGGGCCAGGTCCTGCTGTCCCTCTCCGACCGGGCGCAGCTGATGGTCGTCGGCCGCAGGGCCGACCGTTCCGGCGTGGGCACGCGGATCGGTTCGGTGGCCCACGCGGTGATGCACCACGCGCCCTGCCCGGTGGCGGTCGTCCCCCACGTCTGACCGGCCGGGCCGCCGGCCGCCCGGGGGAGAGGCCTTCGTACGCCACGGTCCGCCCCCGGGCCCGGCAGCGGCTAGGTGTTGTCGGCCCGGGACATCCGCAACGCGAGGTCCTGGAGCAGATCCGCCGTCGAGACGTCGGTCCGTCCGGAGTCGTGCAGATCGGCGAGTTCGGAGAAGAGGAAGGCGAAGGCGCCCACCAGGGAGATGGCGGCGGGCAGATAGGCGTCCGCGACCGCCTGTCCGGCCTCCGCGGGTCCGGCGTCCCCGGGCACCTCGACGCGCGGGAACACCTCGGTGACGAGCGCGCCCAGATTGTTCTCGGCCGACTCGACCCCGGCCTCCTCGTCCTGGGCGATCCTGCGCACCATGGCGTTGGTCTCGGTGAGCACGCCGATGGCGCGCAGGATGATCTCCGTCTGTTCCATGCGGTGAGCCTAAACGGGCGAAGCCCCGCTGTGACCAGGATCTTGGTCTCGGGATGGTAGACAGGGCCGATGAACGACAACTCCCGCTCACGCCCGGCCCGCGCGCGATGACCGCCGGCATCGACACCCCGGACCGCCGGGGCCGCACCGGGCTCGACCGGACGGGCCTCGATCTGACGGGCAACCCCCGGGTCAGGATCCGCGACGTCACGCTCCTGTCCTGTCACTGGTACGTGGAGCGGACCACCACCTTCGACCTCCGGCTCGCCGACGGGACCTGGAGCACCCAGGAGCGCGAGACCCACGACCGGGGCAACGGGGCCACTCTCCTGCTGTACGACACCGAGCGTGAAACCGTGCTGCTGACCAGGCAGTTCCGGTATCCGGTGTACGTCAACGGACACCCGGACGGGATGCTGGTCGAGACACCGGGCGGCCTCCTCGACGAGGACGACGAGCATCCCGAGGACGCCGTCCGGCGCGAGGTGATCGAGGAGACCGGGCACACCGTCGGGGAGGTCGAGCACGTCTTCGACGTCTACATGAGCCCGGGTTCGGTCACCGAACGCGTGAGTTTCTACGCCGCTTCCTACGGTCCGTCCACCCGCACCCACGAGGGCGGCGGACTCGACGAGGAGGGGGAGGACATCGAGACGGTCGAACTGCCCTTCCGCGAAGCCCTGTCGATGATCCGCACCGGGGAGATCGCCGACGCCAAGACCATCATGCTGTTGCAGTGGGCCGCTCTGGAGGGGCCGTTCGCCAAGGCTTGACCTCAAGAGCGCTCCAACGGCCAGACTCCCGTCCGGGCCCGGGGACTTCGGGCCCGGACGGGAGGGAACACCATGCGTACCCGCACGATCGGCACGGACCCGGGGACCCGCAGGGAGGTGAGCGTGCTCGCGCTCGGCGCGATGCTGTTCGGCTCGCTGACCGACGAGAAGACGTCGTTCGCCGTGCTCGACCGCTATGTCGAGGCCGGCGGCAACTTCATCGACACCTCCGACAACTACGCCTTCTGGACCGACGGCGGCCAGGGCGGTCAGAGCGAGGAACTGCTCGGACGCTGGCGGCGAAGCCGGGGCGTCGGCGACGAGATCGTCATCGCCACCAAGCTCGGCGCCCGCCCGCTGGCCCCGGGCACCGGCTTCGTCGACAACCCCGAGGGCCTGTCCGCGAAGGTGATCCGTGAGGCGTCCGAGCGGAGCCGGGAACGCCTCGGGGTGGAGCGGATCGACCTTCTGTACGCGCACATAGAGGACCGCACCGTCGAACCGGCCGACACCGTGCGGGCGTTCGCCGGACTCGTCGAGGAGGGCAGCGTCGGGCTCCTCGGGGTGAGCAACCACGCGGTGTGGCGGGTGGAGCGGGCCCGCGCCCTGGCCGCCGCGTCCGGACTGCCCGGCTACGAGGTCCTCCAGTACCACCACAGCCTGCTGCGCCCGCGCTCCGACGTGCCCAGCGGGCTCTTCCCCGAGGGCGGTCTCGGGGCCGCGACCGGAGAGCTCCTCAGCTATATGGGGGCGGAGCCGGGACTGGTCCTCGTCGCGTACTCGCCGCTGCTGGGCGGCGCCTACGGACGGCGGGACAAGCCGCTGCCGTCCGACCACGACCACCCGGGCAACACCGCCCGGCTCGCCGTGCTCCGGGACGTGGCGAAGGAGACGGGGGCGACCCTCAACCAGGTCGTGCTGGCCTGGCAGATCGGCGGCGAGCTGCCGGTGATCCCGCTGGCCGGTGCCTCGTCGGTGGCCCAGCTGGAGGAGAACCTGGCCGCGGTGGACCTGGAGCTCGACGCGGAGCAGCGGGCCCGTCTGGACGCGGTCCACTGACGGATCGCGACGGGCCCGCGGACGGCCCGTCGCCGCGCGCGGCCCCCGAGGGCGGCCCGCCGTCCGCTCCCGGTGGGCTCCCGCCGGTCAGTCCCCGCGGGGCGGCCTCAGCGTGGTGAGCAGCAGGGCGATGTCGTCGGGCCGCTCGTTGGCCTTGCGGGCCTCCGCGGTGAGCAGGTCGGCGGCGCGGGACAGGGAGGGACCGCCCGCGGTGAGGTGCCGCGGGGGCCCCGCCTCGGCCAGGGTCGCGCGCAGGGCCTCGACCCCCTCGTCGATGTCCGTGCCGGGCCGCTCGACCAGCCCGTCCGTGTACAGCGCCAGCACCGCGTCGGGCTCCAGCACCAGGTCGGTGACGGGATAGTCGGCGTGCGGGTCCACGCCGAGGACCACACCGCCCGGCAGGTCCAGGACCTCGGTGCGGCCGTCGGGATGGCGCAGCAGCGGCTGCGGATGCCCGGCCCGGGCGGCCTGCGCGGCACCCGTCGACGGGTCCACCCGGACGTAGCAGCAGCTCGCGAACTGGCCCGGGTCGAGGTCGATGAGGAGCCGGTTGGTGCCGCTCATCACCTCGTCAGGCGAATGGTCCCCGAGGGCGAACGCCCTGACGGCGCTGCGGAGCTGTCCCATGGTCGCGGCGGCCTGGACACCGTGGCCCTGTACGTCGCCGATGACGAGCGCGAGTCCGTCGCCGGCCTCGACGACGTCGTACCAGTCGCCGCCCACGTCCATGCCCACGGTGCCCGGCAGATAGCGGCCCGCCGTCTGGACGAGGGGGTGCGCCGACAGCCGGTGCGGCAGCAGCGCCTCCTGGAGTCCGCGGGCGAGCGCCGCCTCGTTGTCGTAGCGCCGCGCCCGCTCCAGCGACTGGGCGATCAGTCCGGCGAGCGCGGTGAGGACGGTGCGTTCCTCGGTGGTGAAGGTCCGGGGCCGGTCGAACCCGAGGATGCAGGAGCCGACCGGGCGCCCGGAGGCGATCAGCGGGAGGAACGCCCGGGCTCCGACGGTGGCGTCGAGGGCGACGCCGGGATAGGCGGCGGCCAGTTGCTCCATCGATTCGAAGAAGAGCGCCCGCCCGCTGGTGAGCGTCTCGACCCCGGGCAGCTTGACGTCCAGGCCGACCCCGTCGAAGGGGGCGAGGAACCCCTGCGGGAAGCCGGTCTCCCAGGCCAGGTACAGCCGGCGGTCCTGGAGGAGGTAGATGGCCAGGCGGCGGCTGCCGAAGGCGGGCAGCAGCTCGCGCATCACCACCTCCGACACCTGCCGCGCGGTCACCGCCTCGGTCAGCGCGATCGCGAGGACGATGGGCCGGTACTGCGGTGCCGCGCCCGAGATCGCCGTGTCGGGTGCCTCGACCTCGGCCCGTACGGCCTGGGTCGTCTCCACGTCGAACGCCGTGGTCCCGGTCGCGTCCGGGCCCCGCCCCAGCGGGGTGATCTTGCAGGTCACCCCGCGGGGTCCGGGGTAGACGGAGAAGCTCAGCCAGGTGCCCGCCGGCTGTCCGGGGCTCGTCGAGGTGCCGTTTCCCAGCGGGCTGCGGGCCCGGAAGTGCACCGGGTCGGGGGAGAGCAGCGCGCTGCGCAGATGATCCTCGTAGGCGGGATGGTCCATCCAGGGCACCACGTCCCACAGCAGCCGCCCCAGCAGCTCGGCGCGCGGGCGGCCGAGCAGGTGGGCGGCCCGCGGGTTCGCGTAGGTGATCAGCCCGATCCGGTCGATGGCGAAGACGCCCTCGGGGAGCTGATCGGCCGCGCCGTCCGCGGCCGGCCCCGGCCCCGGGTCGACGAGGGCGCCGCTGACCCGGAACGGAGGGGTGTCCGTCTCTCCCGCGGTCCACAGTTCGAGGAGCCGCAGTCCACCGCCGCCGGTGCGGACCGGCAGGGGATGGGGCGGGGGACGGCCCGCTGCGGTCTCGCGCAGGGCCGCAAGCAGCAGTCGGGGCTCGTCGTGGGCGAGGGCGTCCGCGAAGGCCTCGGGCGTCCCGGCGAAGTCCTCCTGGGGGATGCCGAGCAGCTCCCACAGGGTGTCGTCCGCGACCAGCCTGCCGTTGCCCGGATCCCAGGTGAAGCCCCCGACGGACCGCGTCGACCGGCCGTCGACCGGCGGCCTGGTCCCGAGCGGATCGCCGTCCCACAGGACGTCCTTCCCCTCCTTGTCGAGCCGGGCCAGGGCGGCCCCGAGGCCCGCCGCGACCGCTGTCATCCGGTCGCGGTCCGGCAGGACCTCGGTGGCGTCCGAGGCGGGCGGGCGCAGGACCGTCAGGACGCCGTACGAGGTGGAGTCGCCCACCACCGGAACGTAGAGCGATCCGAACTGGAACGGCAGCCCGGCCGCGAGCTGCGGATAGCGGCGCATCGTCTCCGTCGGATCCGCGAGCAGCACCTCGACGCCGAGCCGATGGGCGTCCGCGACCGGGAACGGCCGGTCGACGTGCATACGTGACCAGGGCCGGAACAGGGGGCCCGGCAGGCCCGCGAGCACGGCCAGGCGCAGCAGTCCGGGCGTGCGGGAACGCAAGTACACGCCCCCCGCGAAACCGCGGGCGGCCCGGATCGCGTCCGTCACCGCGTCACTGAGCAAGGAGGTCAGGCTGTCCGGCGCCTGGCCCTCACGCTCGGCGCTCCCTGTCATCGATCTGCCCTCGTCCGCCCGCCGCCAGGCGGGGCAACACAGCAAGAATGCGCCTCTCGGGACGTTCACCGCACCTCGGCGTCCTCCGCGGCACCAGGAGGTGAGGCCGTTCCTCCCGGCCGTGCCGGAATCCGCCGGGCGTGACCATACCGGCTCGGGCCGGGTTCGGGACCCGTCCGGAAGCCGTTGATTCAAGCGGCCCGCGCGGGCCGCAGCCGCTCGGCGGCGACGGCAGCCACCGCCTCGGCCACCGCGGCCAGGGCCGGGAAATCGAGCTTCCACTGCTGCCAGAACAGCGGTACGTCGATTCCGCTCTCCGGGGCGAGACGCACCAGCGTCCCGGCGCGCAGCAGCGGCCGTGCCTGGACCTCGGGCACCATGCCCCAGCCCATCCCGGCCGCCACGGCGTCGACGAAGCCCTCCGAGGTGGGGACGAAGTGGCGCAGCGTGCTCGCCCCGGGACCGCCCGAGAGGGAGCGGACGAAGTCGTCCTGGATGTCGTCGTCGCGGTCGAAGGCCACCACGGGGGCGGAGCCGATCAGCTCGCGCAGGGGCGTGCCGGCGGCGGTCCCGAGCCACCGCTCGGCGCAGCCGGGGCTCGCCACGGGCAGATAGCGCATCCGCCCCAGGGCGCGTACCGAGCAGCCCGTGACCGGGTCGGGCGACGAGGTGACGGCGGCCATGACCGACCCCTCGCGGAGCAGGGCGGCGGTGTGGTCCTCGTCCCCGCGGCGCAGTTCGAAGCACAGCCGGAGCCCGGCGGGCACGCGGGCGAGTGCCGGCAGGAACCAGGTCGCGAGGGAGTCGGCGTTCACCGCGATCGGCAGCCGGGTGGGCTCACCGGTTCCGGACATGCCGAGCTCGGCGTGGGCGTCGCGCTCCAGGCGGGCGAGCCGGCGCGCGAAGCGCACCACGATCTCGCCGGACTCGGTGGGGCGCACCGGCTTCGTGCGGGTCACCAGGACCCTGCCGGTGCGCTGTTCGAGTGATTTGACCCGCTGACTCACCGCGGAGGGCGTCACCCGCAGGGCCGTGGCCGCCGCGTCGAAGGTGCCTTCGTCGACCACCGCGAGCAGGGTGCGGACCTGGTCGAGGGGGAGTTCCGCCATCACGGGAGCTAATGATACGTAAGAATCTTTAGCTGTATTTCCGGTGATCCTCTTTCTAGGGTCGAAGGCATGACAGCAGCTCTTGCCGCGGCGGCCGCCGGGTTCGGTGCCGGACTCTCCCTCATCGTCGCCATCGGCGCGCAGAACGCCTTCGTCCTGCGCCAGGGCGTCCGCCGGGACGCGGTCCTCGCCGTGGTGGGCATCTGCGCCCTGTCCGACGCGCTGCTGATCGCGCTCGGGGTCGGCGGGGTCGGCGCGGTGGTGGTGGCCTGGCCCGCCGCGCTCACCGCGGTCGGACTGGTCGGCGGCGGTTTCCTCGTCGTCTACGGGGTGCTCGCCGCCCGGCGGGTGCTGAGGCCCTCGGCGCTGCGGGCGGCGACCGGATCCCCCGGCTCCCGGCGCCGGGCCGTCCTCACCTGCCTCGCCCTGACGTGGCTCAATCCGCACGTCTACCTCGACACCGTGTTCCTGCTCGGCTCGCTGGCCGCCGGCCGCGGGTCGCTGCGCTGGACGTTCGGACTGGGCGCGGCGCTCGCCAGCCTGTGCTGGTTCGCGGCCCTCGGCTTCGGCGCGCGGCTGCTCGGCCGCCTGCTGGCCCGGCCCGGCGCCTGGCGGGTACTGGACGGCCTCGTCGCCGTGACGATGATCGCGATGGGCGCCACCCTGATCGCCGGCGCCTGACCGCCGGCCCCGGCCCGCCCGCGCCTGATCGCTGGCGCCCGATCGCCCGCCCCGGCCCGCCCGCGCCTGATCGCTGGCGCCTGATCGCCAGCCCCTGACCGCCCGCGCCTTGCCTCCGGCGTCCGGGCGCCCGCGTCTGACCGCCGGCGCCCGAGCGACGGCAAGGCGCCCGCCTCGGGCCCGCCCGGTTCGCCGGACCTGTCCACCGGCCCCTGTAGGCGAACCCCGTGGCCGGATTCCGTAGACCGGACCCGGTGGCCGGATTCCGTGGACCGGACCCGGTGGACGGACCCCGTAGACCGGCCCCCGAGGACCGGACCGCGAAGGCCGGGCGCCGCCGGACCCCGTGCACCGGCCGCCCGCAGCGGTCGTACGACCCTCCCGCAGGCGTGGTGCACCAACCGCCCGCAGCGGTCGTACGGCCCTCCCGCAGGCGCGGTCCCGCGCGCCCCGTGCATCAAATCGGTCCCCCGGGGGACACAAGCCGCCCACGCTCGGCCATAGTGATCCCCGGATCGAAAGATGTATCGAGCAACCAGGATGAGCGTGGACACGAGTCAGAGCAGCACGGACAGCGGCGCCGCGGCGCCCGGCGGGAACGCGGAGGCGGAACCGCCGGACCGATCCGGATGGCGCCGCTGGGCCATGGACACCCGGCCGCTGCGCCGCCCCGCGTACCGCCGGCTGTGGACGTCGACCGCCGTCACCTCCGTGGGCAGCCAGCTCACCGCCGTCGCCGTGCCCAAGCAGATCTACGACATCACCGGCTCCTCGGCCTGGGTCGGCTACGCGAGCCTCGCCGGCCTGCTGCCCCTGGTGGTCTTCGCCCTGTGGGGCGGCGCGATCGCCGACAGCATGGACCGCCGCAAGCTGCTCCTCGTCACCAACACCGGCATAGCCGTCACCTCGCTGCTCTTCTGGGCCCAGGCCGTCTCCGGGCTGGACTCGGTGCCCGTCCTGATGATCCTGCTCGCCCTCCAGCAGGCGTTCTTCGGACTCAACTCCCCGGCCCGCAGCGCCTCCATAGCCCGGCTCGTCCCCGAGGACGAACTGCCCGCCGCAAACGCGCTGGGCGCGACCGTGATGCAGACCGGCTCGGTGGCGGGGCCGATGCTCGCCGGCGCGCTGATCCCCCTGATCGGACTGCCCGAGCTCTATCTGATCGACGCCCTCGCCCTGTGCGTCACCGTGTGGGCCGTCCTGCGGCTCCCCGCGCTGCCGCCCCTGGCGAAGGCCGCCTCCCAGCGCGCGGGCCTGCGCGAAGTGGTGGCCGGTTTCCGCTACATCGCCCTGCACAAGGTGCTGCTGCTGTCCTTCCTCGCGGACATCATCGCCATGGTGTTCGGCATGCCCCGCGCGCTCTTCCCGCAGCTCGCCGCCGAGACGTACGGCTCCTACGGGGAAGGCCTCGCGCTCGGACTGCTGTTCGCGGCGGTCCCCGTCGGCGCGGTCCTGGGCGGACTGCTGTCGGGCACCTTCTCCCGCGCCCGCCGGCAC
Source organism: Streptomyces sp. NPDC127038 (assembly GCF_042725875.1). Taxonomy (NCBI): domain Bacteria; kingdom Bacillati; phylum Actinomycetota; class Actinomycetes; order Kitasatosporales; family Streptomycetaceae; genus Streptomyces; species Streptomyces sp. NPDC127038. The sequence goes on from NZ_JBHXDQ010000005.1 coordinate 227,926, forward strand.
GGGCTGATGGTCATCGTCTCCGTCGCGGCCTGGGGCGCGGCCGTCGCCGGGTTCGGCCTCAGCGGCAGCCTGTGGCTCGCCGTCGCGTTCCTCGCCGCCGCCGGGGTCGCCGACATGGTCTCCATGGTGTTCCGCGGCGCGATCCTGCTCTCGGCCGCCACCGACGAGATGCGCGGGCGGCTCCAGGGCGTCTTCACCGTCGTCGTCGTGGGCGGCCCGCGCGTCGCGGACGTCCTGCACGGGACGGCCGGTTCGGCCTTCGGAGCACCCGCCGCGGTCGCCGGCGGAGGCCTCCTGGTGATCGTGGCGGTGCTTGTGCTCGCTTTTGTCACACCGGCCTTGAGGCGTTACACAATCTGAATCTGAAAAACGACCATGGTGGTTCTAGAGTGACCGCCATGGTGGACACGCGGCCAACGTCGGCCTTCCACGCGCAGAACGTCAGCGCGGACAGCACATCCCGTCTCGTCGGCGCCCTCGATGCCCAGGACGTCAACGACGGTGTGCAGCGCCTGCGTTCATGGGCGCACGCGGCACTGGCCGTACGACCCGGAGAGCGGGCGCTCGACATCGGCGCGGGCACCGGATCGCAGACCCGGCGTCTCGCGGCGGCCGTGGGCCCGCGCGGCCGTGTGCTCGGCATCGAACCCAACCCCGGGCTGCGTGCCGTGGCCGAACAGCGGGGGACCGAGGAGCGCAGCGCCGCGCGGTTCGCCGACGCCGACGCCCTCTCCCTGCCGCTGCCCGACGCCACCGTCGACGTCGTGTGGTGCGAGCGGGTGCTCCAGCACCTCGTGGAGCCCGAGAAGGCCGTCTTCGAGATAGCGCGCGTGCTGCGGCCCGGCGGCCGGGTCGCCCTGCTGGACACCGACTGGGCGACCACGATCCTGCACCCCGGCGACCCCGACACGATCGCCGCGCTCACCACCGGCGCGCTGTCCGCGGCCGCCGACCCCTACTCGGGACGCAAGTTGGTGGGCCGTCTGACGGCCGCCGGACTCGTGATCGACGACCGCGGATCGCAGGCCCTGCTCCAGGACCACAAGTCGGTCGCCTGGCCGCTGATCCGCATGCTCGGCGACTCGGCGCTGAACCGCGGACTCATCGTCGAGTCGCAGCGCGACCGCCTGTACGAGGAGCTCACCGAGGCCGCTCGGCAGGGCGGCCTGCACATGTCCGTGACGATGTTCGGGGCCGTGGCGCACCGCCCGGAATGACCGGGCGCGGGTTCGCGGCGTAGCGTCCGGATTGATCCGGAATACAATGGAATGGCCGTCGCTGACGGGCCAGTACGCAGATTTCCCCTGGTATTGGGGGTACGCGAACACCATGTACACCGCGAGCCACGATCTGATCGCAGCGAGTTCATCGCTGAACGCGGGCGCCGCCTTCATAGGCGGCCTCATCATCGCAGGCGCGCTCGTCTGGGCCGTCCGGATGGGCATCCGGGTACGGAACCTGGAATCGCGCCCGCCCACCGCCGAGGAGCAGCCGAGGCTGCCCGAGACCGGGGCGGTGCACGAGGAGCGCGAGATGCGGGAACCCGACGAGGTCCCGCACGCTGCGGACGAGAGCGAGCGGCTGATGCCGTACAACCTTCACTCCGCGGGAACCAAACACGCCGACGACCAGCACCGCAAGCGCTGGCAACCGGGATCGAGCGGGTCCTTCGGCAGCGGCGGACCCGGCAGGACCTGACCGGGACGTGAGGGAGC
>NZ_JBHXDQ010000006.1:0-31977 GCF_042725875.1 Streptomyces sp. NPDC127038
GCCACCGACGGCCCCTGGTCGTAGACTGGCAAACATATTTACCTCTACTTTTAAAGGTCTTGGGTGGTGAGCGTGATGGGCGTACCGCTTGCCTGGCTCGTACGGCATCAGGATCTGCGTCTGCGGGTGTTGGCGGGCCACGGTGACCTGGACCGGGAAGTGGTCTGGGCGCACAGCATCGAGCTCACCGACCCGGCGCCCTGGCTGAACGGCGGAGAGCTGGTGCTCACCACCGGACTCCGGCTGGCCGAGACCGGCGCCGACTGCGCGGAGTACGTCGGCCGCCTGGTGAAGGCCGGGGTGGCCGCCCTTGGCTTCGGAGTCGGTCTGTCGCACGACCAGGTCCCCCCGGCGCTGGTCGAGGCCGCCGGGGGCGCCGGTCTGCCGCTCCTGGAGGTGCCGCTGCCCACACCGTTCGTGGCCGTCACCAAGGCCGTCATGGAGCGCCTGGCCGAGCAGCAGTACGAGGGTGTCGTCCAGGCCTCACGGGTCCAGCCGCGGATGACCCGGGCCGCCCTGCACGGCGGGGCGCAGGCGGTCGTCCGGGAGCTGGCCACCTCCACGGGCACCTCCGTCGTCCTCCTCGATCACGAGAACAAGGTGCGCGCGTCCCATCCGCCGGGCGCCGGGGTGCCCGAGACCGCCGTGCCCGCAGGAATGCGGGCTTCGGAGCGGGCGGCGGCCGCGGTGAGCACGGGCGGGGACGGTTCCGTGGCCGTGCAGCAGGTCCGCGTGGGACCGCGCGCCCACGGCCGCCTGGTCCTCACCGCCGACCGGACGCTCACACCCGTCGATCATCTTCTCCTCGGCCACGCCGCCTCCCTGGTCGCCCTGGAGGCGGAGAAGCCGCTGCGGCTGCGCGACGAACAGAACCGGGTCAACGCCCTGTTCCTGCGGATGCTGCTGGACGGCGGTGTCGGGGCCCCCGCCGCGCTCGACCATCTCACCGAGGCCGGATTCCCCGTCCGCGAGGGCATCCGCGTCCTGGCCCTGCGTGGCAGCGGCCCGCGCCGGATCCTGGAGGCCGTCGGGAACGAGCTGGCCGAACGCGGGCTCCCGCTGTTCGGCCGCGGGCGGGCGGGCTGCGCCACGGTGCTGCTGCCCGCCGGTCACGTGGTCACGGCGCAGACGGTGACGGACGGCGTCCGTGCCCGGCTGAGGTCACCGGTGTGGGCGGGGCTGAGCGCCGCCCACGATCTGGCCGACGCGCCCGCCGCCCTGACCGAGGCGCTGAACTCCTGCTCGGCCGCCGAGACCCGCGGCGCGTCGGACGTGGTCCCCTTCGAGTCGCTGGCCGGCCGCCGGCTGGCCGCCGTCCCGGAGACGCGGCGGATCCTCGTGACACTGGCCGAGACACAGCTCGCCCCGCTCGCCGCGTACGACGAACAACACGGCACCGACCTGCTGGTCTCGCTGCGCACCTTCCTGGAGCACAACGGTCAGTGGGCCCCGGCCTCGGCGGCGCTCGGCGTGCACCGGCACACCCTGAGCGCCCGCATGGAACGGGTGCGGGGCCTGCTCGGGGTGGACCTCGACTCCGCCCACGTACGCGCCGAACTCCTGCTGGCCCTGTCCGTGTGGCGGGAGCCAGGCGGCACGGGCGGCAACGTGTGACGCCGGGACCGAGGCGGCACAGGCCCAGAGCGGGTTCGTACCGGCTGACCCGGAGGCTGCGCTGACGGGACCGGAGCCGACCGGAGCCGGCACAGGCCCTTAGGCCGCTCGGGCAACCCACCCCGCTCCCCGCCCCCCACACAGGGGCCGTACCGGCGGACCCGGAGGCGGCGCCGTACCGGCCCGGCGCACGGCGGGACCGAGCGCGACCCGCGTCAGGCGACGGCCGCGTCCGCCTCCTTGCCCACGGCCTCCGCGAGGACGGACAGGCCCTCCCTCAGCAGCGCGTCGGAGATGGACAGGGGCGGCAGGAAGCGCAGGACGTTGCCGTAGCTGCCGGCGGTCAGGACCAGCAGGCCGTTCTCGTGGCACCTCCTGGCCACGCGGGCGGCGAGACCGGGGTCCGGCAGCCGGTCACCGGCCGGCTCCACGAGCTCGATGGCGATCATGGCTCCCCGGCCCCGGACGTCCCCGACCGCCGGGTGGCGGCGGGCGAGTTCACCGAGGGAGGCGAGCATGATCGCGCCGATCTCCCGCGCCCGCTCGACCAGGCGACGGGTCTCGATCTCCTCGAAGACGCCGAGCGCCGCCGCGCAGGCCACCGGGTTGCCGCTGAAGGTCCCGCCGAGACCACCCGCCGGCACCGCGTCCATCAGCTCCGCGCGGCCGGTCACCGCGCCCAGCGGCAGTCCGCCGGCGAGCCCCTTGGCGGTCGTGATCAGATCGGGCCGGACGCCCTCGTGCTCACAGGCGAACATCCGCCCGGTGCGCGCGATGCCGGACTGGATCTCGTCGACGATCAGCAGGATGCCCCGGCCGCGGCAGATCTCCGCGACACGGCCGAGGAAACCGGGAGCCGGGACGACGAAACCGCCCTCGCCCTGGATGGGCTCGATCAGGACGGCGGCCACGTTGTCCGCGCCGACCTGCCGGTCCAGCAGGTCGACGAGGGCGGCCGCGGCCTCCTCGGCACAGCGGTCGGGCCCGGTGGGCCAGCGGTACGGATAGGCCATCGGGGCGCGGTGGACCTCGGGCGCGAACGGGCCGAAGCCCTGCTTGTAGGGCGTGTTCTTGGCGGTCAGGCTCATCGTGAGCAGCGTGCGCCCGTGGAAGCCGTGGTCGAAGACGACGACGCCGGGACGACCGGTGGCGGAACGCGCGATCTTGACGGCGTTCTCCACCGCCTCGGCGCCGGAGTTCACCAGGATCGTGCGCTTCTCGCCGGCGATCGGAACCAGCTCGTTGAGCTTCTCGCACACGTCCAGATAGGACTCGTACGGGTTGACCAGGAAACAGGTGTGGGTGAACCGGCGCAGCTGCGCCGCCGCGCGTTCCGTCACGGCCGGGGCGGAGTTGCCGACCGTCGTCACGGCGATGCCGCTGCCGAAGTCGATGAAGGAGTTGCCGTCGACGTCCACGATCACTCCGCCGCCGGCCGCCTCCACGAACACGGGCAGGGCCGCGCCGACACCGGCCGGCACCAGCCCGCGCTGACGGGCCAGCAGTTCACGCGAACGCGGGCCGGGGATCTCGCTCACGACCCGCCGGACCTGGGGGAGACCGGGGCCACCGGCGGGCCGGGAATCACCGGGCATGGAGGTCCTCCGAAACGTACGGGGATGGAGGCGAGGAGCCAAGCACCGGCCGTGACGCGGAGGCCATGGACGGATCGGCCAGGAGTGATCCACAACTACGGGACATCCCGTCCAGTGCGCCGGTCCGTGCGGGGTTCGCACAATGGCGCCCCAGGAGCCCCGGGGAAGCCCACGTGGCGCACCCGACGTACTGACATCCGGACGTACGGTCGGATCGTCGGACGATGAAAGGACAGCCGATGCCACGGAAGGTGATCGCGACCAGGACCGTGCACGTGGGTACGTCGGAACGGCGGCGCCCGTGAGCACGGCACCCGCCGGCCCGCTGGCCGGAGTCCTCGTCGCCGACTTCGGGCGCGTCCTGGCCGCCCCCTACGCCACGATGCTGCTGGCCGACCTCGGCGCCGACGTCATCAAGGTCGAACATCCCGGCACCGGCGACGACACCCGGGCCTGGGGACCGCCCCACGCCCAGGGCGAGGCCACGTACTTCCTGTCCGTCAACCGCAACAAGCGCTCCCTCGCGCTCGACCTGCGGGACGAACGGGATCTGCGCACGGCGACCGAACTGGTCCGCCGGGCCGATGTCCTGTTCGAGAACTTCAGACCCGGGACCATGGACAAGTACGGGCTCGGCCACGACCGGGCCCGCGAGCTCAACCCCGGCCTCGTCTACTGCTCGGTCACCGGCTTCGGCGCCGGCGCGGGGGCGGCCCTGCCCGGCTACGACCTGCTCGTCCAGGCCGTCGGCGGTCTGATGAGCGTGACCGGACCGGCGCCCGGACAGCCCGTGAAGGCGGGAGCGGCCCTGGTGGACGTCCTCACCGGGCTCCACGCGGCGATCGGCGTCCTGGCCGCCCTGCGCCATCGCGAGGCCACCGGCGAAGGACAGCACGTCGAGGTCGACCTCCTGTCCTGTCTGCTGTCGAGCCTGGTCAACCAGTCCGGCGGGTACACCCTCGCGGGGCAGGTGCCGGGCATCCTCGGCAACCGGCATCCGTCGATCGCGCCGTACGAGGTGTTTCCGGCGAAGGACCGGCCGCTCGTCGTCGCCGTCGGCAACGACCGTCAGTTCCGTGCCCTGTGCCAGGGGCTGGACGTCCCCGGCCTGGCCGACGACCCACGCTTCGCGACCAACACCGACCGGGTGGCCCACGTGGACGAACTCGCCCCGCTGCTGCGGGAGCCGCTGTCGGCACGTACCGCGGCCGAGTGGTCCGACCGGCTCACTCCGCTGGGGGTGCCCTGCGGACCGGTCAACGACCTGGCCCAGGCCTTCGACCTGGCCGAACGCCTGGGCCTCGGCCCGCGTGCCACCGTCACCGGACCGGACGGCGCCCCGATGGACCTGGTCGCCAACCCCATCGGCCTGTCCGCCACCCCGCCCCGCTACGAACACCGGCCGCCCCGCCTCGGCGAGCACACCGAGGACATCAGGACCTGGCTCGACTCCTGACACCTGCGTCCCCGCCGCATCCGACCGACCCCCGCCACCCCTTGCTCACCACGCGACGACGAACCTCCCCAGGAGCAGACGATGAACGGCGCCACGCCCATGAAGGACCCCCTCGACCTGATCGACTTCGCCTCCGTCCTGACCGACGAGGAGCGCGAGATCCAGGCCACCGTCGCCCGGTTCCTCGCCGACCGGGTGCGCCCGCACATCGGGGAATGGTTCGAGAACGCGCACTTCGCCCGCGAACTCGCCCCCGAACTCGGCAAGCTCGGCGTGCTCGGCATGCACCTGGAGGGCTACGGCTGCGCCGGCACCAGCGCGGTCTCCTACGGCCTGGCCTGTCTGGAGCTGGAGGCCGCCGACTCCGGGTTCCGCAGCTTCGTCTCCGTGCAGGGCTCCCTGTCCATGTTCTCCATCTGGAAGTGGGGCTCGGAGGAACAGAAGCGGGAGTGGCTGCCCCGGCTCGCCGCCGGTGAGGCGATCGGCTGCTTCGGCCTGACCGAACCCGACTTCGGCAGCAACCCGACCGACATGCGGACCAGGGCCGTCCGCGACGGCGGCGACTGGATCCTCAACGGCTCCAAGATGTGGATCACCAACGGCGGCATCGCCGACGTCGCCACGGTCTGGGCCCAGACCGAGGACGGCGTCCGCGGCTTCCTCGTGCCCCGCGGCACGCCGGGCTTCACCACCCGGAACATCAAGCAGAAGATGTCGCTGCGCGCCTCCGTCACCTCCGAGCTGCACTTCGACGACGTCCGGCTGCCCGAGAGCGCCCGGCTCCCGCTCGCCGAGGGCCTGCGCGGACCCCTGTCCTGCCTCAACGAGGCCCGCTTCGGCATCCTCTTCGGCGCGGTGGGCGCCGCCCGCGACTGCATCCAGACCGCCCTCGGCTACGCCGACGCGCGCGTCCAGTTCGGCAAGCCCATCAGCGGCTTCCAGCTCACCCAGAAGAAGCTCGCCGACATGAGCGTCTCCCTCGGCGGCGCCGCCCTGCTCGCCCTGCACCTGGGCCGGCTGAAGGACGCCGGACGCCTCCGCCCCGAGCAGATCAGCGTCGGCAAGCTCAACAACGTCCGCGAGGCCATCGCCATCGCCCGCGAATGCCGTACGGTCCTCGGCGCCAACGGCATCTCCCTGGAGTACTCGCCGCTGCGCCACGCCAACAACCTGGAATCCGTCCTCACCTACGAGGGCACCAGCGAGATCCACACCCTGGTCATCGGCCAGGCCCTCACCGGCCAGGCCGCCTACCGCTGACCGCCGAAGAAGACCTGAACCTCCCGGATCAGCCCGTCCCGGACCGTGATCGCCTCGACGTTGCGGTACCTGGCGCCCGTCGTGAGCTCGTACTCGTAATGGACGAAGACCAGTTCCCCGTCCGCGGGGACGACGTGCAGCAGCCGTTGCGCCGTGAACCGGTCGGCCGTCGGGAAGCAGCGCTCGAAGAACGCCGCCTTGCCGATGTGATCGTCCTGCGGACTGGTGAACGAGAAGTCGTCGGCGTAGAGGGCGAGGGCCGCGTCGCGGTCCTGCGCCCTGTAGTACGCGAACGCGGCTTCGGCGACGTCTGTCGGACTGCCGGGCATACGAGGCTCCCTGAACGGACGGCTGATCCCGTTCACGCCACCGTACAAGCGCGTCGCTTCACGTGTTCCTTCACTGCTGCGGCGACCGTGACGCTGCTCGCGCCGACACGCGGCTCGACCGGCGTTCGCCTTCACGAGACCCCGGCTTCCTGGTACTGCCCGAGATAGCGGAACGCGCCGTCGACGACCCGGAACTCGAACATCGCGTCGTGGTTGTAGCCGTACCCCGGCTCGTACTTGACCGTACGGGTGATGCCGGAATACGTGGTCTCGGCCATCCGGCGGGCGATGGCGCCGCGCTCCGTCAGAGCGGTGCCGCCCTCGGTGCAGGCCTTGGCCAGGAACATCGCGGCGTCGTGGGCCTCCGCCGCGTACCAGCCCGGGGCGGCGCCGAAGCGGGCGCGGTAGTCCGTCGTGAACGCTCGGGCGGAGGGGCGGACGGTGGGGTCGGTGAAGGAGGTGACGAAGACCCAGCCCGTCGCGGCGGTGCCGGCCGACGCGATGAACCGCGGGTCCAGGGCCCGTTCGGTCGCCATCCGGGTGCCGGTGAACCGGGCGGCCGTCAGCGCCCGTGCGAGCCCGGCGGCCCGGGCCGCGTCGCCGGTGAAGACGACCGCGTCAGCCCGGGCGGACGTGACCTCGGCGGCGAGCGACGCGTAGTCGACCTTGCCCGCGGCCATCTGGGTGACCCTCGCGTCCCGGCCGAGGTGCCGCAGCGCCTGCTCGGTCTGGTCGCAGATGCTCCAGGCGAAGTCGCCCTGGGCCCGGTCGTCCACGAGGAACACCCGACGGGCGTCGACGTGGTTGCTGAGGTAGCGGACGCAGGGGGCGGCGAGCAGTCCGTAGGTGACGTGCAGCGCCGCATGGCAGTGGAAGAGGCTCTTGTCGAACGGCGACGTCAGCGTGTCGGTGCCGACCGAGACGGACACGACGGGCATCGTCGCCTTGGTGTACGTCTTGGCGGTGGCGTCGTAGCAGGCGTCGGTCGTGGGGCCCAGTACGGCGAGGACCCTGGCGTCCCGCGTCAGCCGGGTGGCCAGCTCGTCGGCCCGCCCTGTGTCACCGCCGTCGTCGTGCGTCTCCAGCTTCAGTGAGAAAGGACGGTCACTCCGCGCGTTGAGCTGTTCGACGGCCAGCAGCGCCCCGTGCAGCTGGGCCTTGCCGGTCTCCCGATGGGCGCCGGTCAGATCGCCGTGGAACGCCACGACGAGCTGTGGGCTCGGAGGCCGGGTCCCGGACGGGGCGGGCGTCGCCGTCTTCGGCCGGGTGCTCCACCACCAGGCCCCGCCGCCCGCCGCGAGGAGTCCCGCCGTCGAGCCGAGGCGCAGGAGGCCGCGGCGGCCGACGGCGCGCGGGCCGGGGCGGGTGATCCCGACGGCGGTCATCGTCATGGCCTCCGGCGAGGGCGTGGCCGCCGCGGGCGAAGGCGCGGACGCGGACACCCGGGTCGGCTCGATCGAGCCGATGGTCAGCACGGCGGCGGACCTGTCGTTGATCAGCCGGGTGACGGGCGTCGGCAGCCAGCCGGACGCTTCGGCGGAGTCGCCCGCCGTGTCCTCCCCGAGCGTCTCACGGAGGCGCGCGGGGGTCGGGCGACCGGCCGGCTCCTTGCTCAGGCAGGCCGTGAGCAGGGGCGCCAGTTCGTCCGGGAGGGCCGCCGGATCGGGTTCCTCGTTGATCGTGCGCAGCAGCATTCCCGCCGCCGTGCCGCCGCCGAAGGGCCGCACCCCGGTCGCGGCGAACGACAGCGCACACCCCAGCGAGAAGACGTCGCTCGGCGGCCCGACCTCGCCGCCCCGAGCCCGGGCCTGCTCGGGCGAGAGGAAGCCGGGCGAGCCGACGATCACGCCGCTGGACGTGAGCGCGGTGGCTTCCGGCGCGCGGGCGATGCCGAAGTCGATGAGCCGTGGCCCGTCCGGCGCCAGCAGGATGTTCCCCGGCTTCACGTCGCGGTGCACGAGACCGGCCCCGTGCACCGCCTGGAGCGCCTCGGCGAGCCGCGCGCCCAGCACCCGTACGGACGTGAGCGGGAGCGGCCCGAAGGCTTCCACCGCCTCGCCGAGCGAGGGCCCCGGCACGTACGAGGTCGCCAGCCACGGAGTCTCCGCGTCGGCGTCCGCGTCCAGCAGGGGGACCACCCAGCGACTGCTGACCTGCCGGGCCGCCTCGACCTCACGACGGAAACGGACCCGGAATCCGCTCTCGTCCGCGTACGCCGACCGGACCGTCTTCAGCGCGGCGATCGCCCCGCCCGGCGCGCGCGCCAGGAAGACCACGCCCATGCCGCCGGCGCCCAGCCGCCGCAGCAGGCGATAGCGGCCGATCCGGGACGGGTCGCCGAGTCGCAGGGGTTCCATCAGACGGTGAGCGGCGCGGGGCCGTGATACACGAAGGCGCCCTGTTCCACCCGCCAGAGGAAGCCACCGGTGCCGTCGATGACCATCGTCCCGATCTTGGTGAAGGCGAACGTCTTGGTGATGCCCTCGTACTTCCCGTCCCGGACGGCCGTGAGCAGGTTCTGCCGGGTACGGTCCTTCGACGGCAGCCCGGACAGGGCCTTGAGCAGCATCCGGGCCACGTCGTAGGCCTCCGCCGCGTACCGGGGCGGAGACTCCTTGAAGTGCTTGCGGTAGGCGGTGGCGAAGCTCCGTGCCTCGGGTTTGCGGGTCGCGTCGATGACGGGGGCCACCATCACCCAGCCCTCGGCGTTCTCCCGGGCCTGTGCCAGGAACCGGTCGTCCAGCAACGCCGGGCCGGACACCCGCGCGCCGGGGAACGCTCGTTCCCGCAGCGTCCTGGCGATGAGCGCGCCCCGGTCGGGCAGACCGGCGAAGAACACGGAGTCGGCGCCGGCGGAGAGCACCGCGTCCACCGAGCCACCGAAGTCGTGGAGCATCGCGCTGACGACCTTCGGCACCGTCGGGTAGTTGATGCCGGCGAGCGCGTTGCTGAGTGAACTGCCGAGATCCGTACCGTAGTTGCCGGCCGGTCGGTCGACGACGATGCCGATCTTGCGTGAATGCGCCGCACCGCGAAGGTAGTTGCTGACGTAGATGGGCAGCACCGCGTCCGGGAGGCGTGCCTGGAGGAACGAACGGAACCCCTGGTACGACAGTGCGGTACCCGGCGACACGCCGACGACCGGCAGCAGCCCGGCGTCGTACGCCCCGAGCGCGGCCTGCCCGGTCGCGTCGGTGGTCGGGCCGACCACGGCGAGGACCGCCGGATCGCCGGTGAGCGCCGCGGCGAGCCGGGCCGAGGCCGCCGGATCACCCCCGTCGTCGACGGCCTTGACGTTCACGGTGAATGGGGCGTCTGCGCGTGCGTTGAACTGCGCGACCGCGAGACGGAGTCCGCGCTCCTGGGCCCGGCCCGTGTCCCGTTGGGGGCCGCTGAGGTCGCCGTGCAGCGCGAAGGTGTGCACCGGCCGACGGGGGGACGTGGCGGCGGCACGGTGCTCGCCTCCCGGGCCGCCGTCGCGGTCGATCGCCCACCAGGCCCCGCCGCCCGCTGTCAGCGCCACGGCCCCGCCGGCGAGCAGCAGGAAACGACGCCGGCCGGGCGGACCGGCGTCCCGCGGCCCGGCCGGCCCGGAGGTCTCCCGTGTGTCGGCTTCCGCCGGGTCGAGAGCGGCCGGCGTGTCGGACGGTGTGTCGGACGGCGCCAGTGTGTGCTCGATGTCCGGCAGGGCGAGCGCGGCGGCCGAGCGCTCGGCGATCAGCCGGGCGACCGGCTCGGGAAGCCACTCGCCCGATTCCGCGCCCGATTCCGCGTCCGATTCCTCGCCCGATTCCTCGTCCAGGGGCGCGTCCCCCGATGCGCTCTCGTCGAGGGGCGCGTCCCCGGATGCCTCTTCCCGCCGCGGTGCGGTCCCGGAGGCTCCTCCGTCCCGTGCGGCGCCGTCGGCCGCCAGCTCCCGCACCAGCTCAAGGGCCGTCGGCCGGCGGGCGGGATCCTTCTCCAGACAGCGGTCCAGCACATCGCGCAGCCACGCCGGTACCCCTTCGAGGTCCGCCGGGTCGTGGACGGCCCGGTACAGCAGGGCGTCGACCGCTCCGCTGCCGAACGGCGCCCGTCCGGTCGCCGCGAACGCCAGGACACAGCCCAGCGAGAACACGTCGCCGGCCGCGCCGATGCGCCCGCCCCGTCCCTCGGCCTGCTCGGGAGACAGATAGCCGGGTGTGCCGACCACCACCCCGGTCGCCGTGAGCGTCCGGTCCTCCGGCGCGCGGGCGATGCCGAAATCGATGAGCCGCGGCCCGTCATGGGCGATCAGCACATTGCCCGGCTTGAGATCCCGGTGGACCAGTCCGGCCCGGTGCACCTCTGCGAGCGCCTCGGCCAGCCGGGTGCCGAGCAGCCGCACACCGTGCCCGGGCAAGGGCCCGTACGCACTCACGGCCTCGGCCAGCGACGGTCCGGGCACGAACGCCGTCGCCAGCCAGGGAGCCTCGGCGTCCGGATCGGCGTCCACCAGCGGCACCGCCCAGGGGCTGTCGACCCGCCGGGCGACCTCGACCTCGCGGCGGAACCGCTCCTTGAAGCCCGGCTCCTCGGCGTACTCGGCGAGCAGCACCTTCAGCGCGACCAGCGCGCCGCCCGGCGTGCGCGCCAGGTACACGACGCCCATGCCTCCGGCGCCGAGCCGCCCGAGCAGGCGATGGTCCGCGATACGCGCGGGATCCGACGAACGCAGCGGCTCCATCAGCGGTCTCCTCCGAGCTCGGACTCCAGGCGGCTGAGCATCGACGCGGAGGCGTGGGACGCGTACTGCTCCAACTCGGCGGCGGAGTAGCCCTTGGCGCCCTTCACCGACACCGCGAGCGTCACCGTGCCGAGGCGGGTGACGTACCAGCGGTAGATCTGTTGGGTGTTCCCGCTGAGATACGAACCGATCTCCACGACCTGGTCGTCGGCATAGGTGTTGTTGCCCTGGCCGTATGGAGTGGCGGTCGAGATGAGCCCGGAGATCCGTTCGTCTGTACGGACCTGCTGCTGCCGGCAGCGCAACGGCTCCTCCAGGGTGGAGGCCAGCCGCTGGTCGGCATCACGCACGGTGGCGTGCACGGTGACCGCCGCGCTCACCTTGAGTTCGCCCTTGCCGCCCGCGGCCGGAATCTCGCTGTAGCGGGAAAGGGAGGCCAGAACGCTCCGGGGCAGCGGCCGCCTTTCCCACCGGCACTGCTCGTCGAGCACGGCGACGGTACGCGGCGCGCTCGCGCCGGGCAGCTGCGCCCGGAAGCCGGCTCCCCAGTCCTGCGGTTTCAGCGTGACGGCCGCCGCCAGTGTCTCGGCGCGGCCTCTCGTCCTGGGTACCTTGGCGGGACTCGCCCTGAACAGCGCGGGAGTCGACCCGCCACCGCCCGAAGCGGAGGCGGTGGCCGATGGCGTACCGGCCGTGGACGGGGTGGCGGATCGCGAGGGTGCCGACCTGCTCGGCCCGGCAGCCTTGCCGCCGTTCCCGGAACCGCAGCCACTGAGCACCACGGCCCCCATGGCGAACGACATGGCGACCCGCCATGGCCAAGTTCCCTTGCGCGCAATGGTGTTGCTGTTGCCCATCCCCGCCCCCCCGTCCCCCTCGCGAGCCCCCGCTCGCGAGCGATGATCTTACTGAGGGACGTGCGGAGAGGGCGGGCGGTTGCCCGAACGGGGGACGTGTGCCGAGTCACTCCGTGCCGCGACACACGTAGGGCGCGGTCACCGGACGGCGTCGGGCAGGTGCGGTCCGTGCCGCTTCCTGGTGGCTGACCTGCCGATGGCCGGACGCCCTTCGGGCGGGTCGATCATGGGAGGGCGGTCCGGAGCCGCGGATTCGCAACCGCCTGTCCACGGTGCCAGACTTGTTACGAATGGTGGTGGCTGCCATGGGTTTCTACGCCGACCAGATCGTTCCGCGCATCGTCAACGTCGCGTGCGGCATGGGGGAGGCGAAAGAGCTGCGACGCCGGGTCTGCGAAGGACTGGAGGGCGAAGTCCTGGAGATCGGCTTCGGCTCCGGGCACAACGTTCCCTTTTATCCGCCCGCCGTCACACGGGTGGCCGCCGTCGATCCCTCGGACGTGGGCTGGAAGCTGGCCGCCAAGCGTCTCGGCGCGGCCCACACCCCCGTGGAGCGCAGCGGGCTCGACGGCCAGTCGCTGCCCTTCGCCGACCACAGTTTCGACGCCGCCCTGTCGACCTGGACGCTCTGCACCATCCCCGACGCGGGCGCCGCCCTGCACGAGGTCCGACGCGTCCTCAAGCCCGGAGGGACCCTGCACTTCGTCGAGCACGGCCTCGCCCCGGACGAGCAGGTACGCCGCTGGCAGCACCGCCTCGACCCCATGGAGCAGCGGATCTTCGACGGCTGCCATCTGACCAGGCCCATCGTCGACCTGCTCACCACCGCCGGCTTCACCATCGCCGAGCTCGACGTCTTCTACGAGAAGGGTGCCCCGAAGGCCATGGGTGCCGACTCCCTGGGGATCGCCGTATCCCCCTGACGACGCCGCGACTCGTCCCGCCGGACCGGCCCGCGTGGAGCCCGCCCACGGCGCCGGGCGCGCTCCCCGCGCACTGACCGGCCGGGCCCGCGGTCACGGGCAGGGGACACGGGCCCAGCGTCCTTGACCTGCCGTATCGCCCCCGTCAGAGTCGGCATGCGGCACCGCGTCGGCGCCGCCCGATCCCGCCGACCGGCCCGCCCGTCACCGGCGGAAGACGGTCCCGACCTCCAGGAGCGACTGATCCGATGGTCCTCGACCTCCTCGTGATCGGTACGGCCATCACCCTGGGGCCCCTGCACAACAGCGCCTTCATCCTGCTGCTCTCCTCGCGCCGCGGCGCTCGCCAGGGCCTGGCGTTCCTCCTGTCGTGGCTCGCCAACCTCATCGTGGTCATCGCCTGTGTCGTGCTGCTCACCGGAGGCCAGCCCCCGGCCCACCACACCGCGCCCTCGACCGCCGCCGTCGCCGTGAAGCTCGCCATCGGTCTCGGGCTCGCCTTCTACGGCGCCTACCGGCACCGCCGGCCGCCGCGCCCGCACGGACCGCCGCGCTGGAAGGCCCGGATCGACGACGCGTCCCCCGTGACCGCGGCCGGCCTGGCCTGGGTGCTCCAGCCCTGGGCCCTGGTCGGAGCCGGCGCCGCCACCGCCGTCGACGCCAACCTCTCCACCGTCGCCGACTGGCTCGCGCTGACCGGCTACTGCCTGCTGGCCACGCTCAGCCTCATCGTCATGGAGATGTACACGGTCTGGGCGCCGGCCGCCGCGAACGCCCGGCTGAACGCCCTGCGCGACTGGATGGACCGGCACCAGGAGCAGCTGATCGTCACGCTCTCGCTGGTCGCGGGACTGTGGCTGACGGCACGCAGCATCTACGACCTCGTGGCCTGACCCCGTACGGCGCGCGGGCGATCCTCCGCGCGCGGCGCCCGCCCCCCGGACGCAGGCATTCCTCGGGACCGGCGAAGCGGAAGGCCGCCGCCGGCCGCCCGAACGGCAAAGGCCTGGCCAAGGCATGGAAACCGGGTCCCCCGCCGCGCCCCGACCAGGAGCGCGGAGCACGCTTCTGTCCGTACGATCAGGACCGGACCAGGGGAGAGTCCGGGGAGGCTGTCGGATGTCGTTCGACGGGGGGAATGCCGGCTTACGGGACGAGGAGTTCGCGTCGTGGGTCCGGTCGCGCCGGGCGGCGGCGCTGCTCACCCAGGAGGAACTCGCCACACGGGCGGCCGTGTCGGTCGCACGATCCGCAACCTCGAAGCGGGCCGCGCCGGACGGCCGCACACCCGGCGCCTGGTCGTCACCGCCCTGGCCGACCTGCCTCCCCGGACGCCACCGGACCTGGCCCCGAAAACGGTACCCGCCCAACTCCTGCCCGACATCGCCGCGTTCACCGGACGCGATGACGAACTGCGAGATCTGGACGCCCACTTGGCCGCCGCCACCGACGTACTCGCCGCCTTCCTGCGCGCCCTCGGGGTGCCCGGCGACGACATTCCCCAGGCGCCGGACGAACGGGCCGCCCGCTACCGCACCCTGCTCGCCGGGCGCCGCATGCTGGTGGTGCTGGACGACATCGCGTCGGCGGACCAGATACGGCCGCTCCTGCCCGGCACCGCGCGCTGCCCGGTCCTCGCCACCGGCCGGGGCCGCCTCACCGACCTCGTCGTCCGGCACGGAGCACCGGAACCGTCGACCAAGACCGTCCTCCGGCATGCTGGACGGCCCGGGAAACGCGGGCAAAAGGTCCCGCGAGCTTGTGACCATATCGCATTAAAAGGGGCGGGCGCGCCGCATAGCCTCGTTCGTATGCCCATGACGATGCCCGACACCCTCGCCGCCTCCGCGGACCTGGCCGTGAAGAAGGCCCGGCTGGTCCGCTCACCCGCCCGCTACCTGGTCTCCGCCATGCTCGCGGGCATCTTCATCGGGGTCGGCGAGGTCCTGCTGCTCACCGTCGCGGGGCCGCTCGAAGCGGGGCATTCGGGTGCCGTCAAGCTGGTCGAGGGCATGGTGTTCCCTGTCGCCCTGACGATGGTGATGTTCGCCGGCGCCGACCTGTTCACCAGCCAGTGCATGACCATGACGTTCGGTGTGCTCAGCCGCCGGACCTCCTGGACGGACATGGCGAGGGTCTGGGTGATGTGCCTGCTCGGCAACCTCGCGGGGGCCGTTCTCTTCGCGCTGATCGTCGGCGCGGCCGGGACCGTCAGGACCGGACCCTCCTCCGCCCTGCTGGGCAGCCTGCTGGCCGCGAAGGAAGCGGAGACGGGCGGACAGCTGTTCGCCCGGGCCGTGCTCTGCAACATGCTCGTCTGCCTCGCCGTGTGGATGTACACCCGGGTGTCCGGCGACGGGGCCAAGGCCCTCATGGTGTGGCTCCCGGTGTTCGCCTTCGTCTCCAGCGGCTTCGAGCACAGCATCGCCAACATGGCGCTGTTCTCGCTCGGCATCGTCAACGGTCAGGCGGACGTCGGCGACCTCGCCCACAACCTCGCCTTCACCGTACCGGGCAACATCGTGGGCGGAGCGGTCCTGGTGGCCGGGGCGTACTGGTTCTCGAACCGCGGCACTTCCGACGCCGTCGGCATCCCCGACGAGCCGTCCCTCCCCGCCGCGGACACCGCGCCGCGGACCTTGACGACGGTCTGAGCCCGGCATTCGATCCCGCGGGCCCGGTGACCCGCGGGATCAGACGTCGGCCGGACGGCCCGCCTTCGCGGATCAGCCCCGCAGGAACGTGACCCGCTCGCCCGTCTCCAGCATCTGTCGGGCCAGCGCCCCCGCCGTGAACGCCGCCGGATCCGCGCCGAGTCGAGCCGCCATCGCGTCGGCCAGCCGCCGCACCGGCACCGTGCCGCGCGGCCCGAACGGCAGTGGATCCAGCTCACCCGTCGGGCACGGAATCGGCGAGTCCCCGCAGCCGCTTGCCGAACGCGGTGCCGCCGGGCCCCGGGGCGGTCAGGTCGGCGTCTGCGCCTCGGCCCGGCCGTTCGTCCGTCACCGTCCACAGAGTCCCGGACGGTACGGCCCTGAAGGTGTCGGCGTGCCGAGCCTCCAGCAGCTTCAGCCCGACGTCGAGCGGCGCGGACTCCAGATCCTCGGCGAAGGCCAGCGCCTCCAGGAGGTTCTCCAGGTCGTCCGGCGCAAGGCCGGTCTCACCGAGCACCGCCCCGTGATGGGCGGCCAGCGCCTCCGTCGGGGTGTTGCCGACCCACACACCGGTGTCGTCGTCCCCGGGCTCGCCCGCCGCGGGCGCGAACGTGATCCGCCCCCAGCACACCATCCGGTCCGGGGCCGTCCCGCTGTCCGTGGGCCCTGAGTCCGTCACGGCGACGCTGCCCGCCGGCGTCCAGCCGAGGGCGGCGCGCAGGGCGTCGGGCCAGCCGGTGCCGGCATCCCGGGGCGCGCCGAGCGCGAGGGCCAGGGCGTCCTGGTCCGGGTCTTCGTACCAGCCGAGCACGTCGTACGTCACGCCGTCCGGGGGCACGCCCGGGAACGCCGGGTCGTGCAGCCCGAACACGCCGTAGCAGTGCGGATAGAAGGACGCGAAGGTCGGTTCCCCGTAGCCCACTGCCGTCAACGCCCGTAAATATCGCGCCACTTCGGCGGGATCGGCCGAACCGGTCCGTCCGGCCGGCTGCCAGGCACTGAGCGGCACCCGGCGCCCCAGCAGCCGGTAGGGCAGCCCCTCGGGCCCGTCCATCTGGTCCGCGATGTAGGGGTACGGCACTCCGCCCGCGTTGTCCTCGGCGAGGAAGTCGCTCTCGACGACCCACTGTTGGGCCACGGCCCCGCCCGCGCTGCGGGTGACCAGCCACCGGTTGGGCACCACCGGCACCTCGCCCACCGCGCCCCCCGGCGGCAGCCGGGTCAGTGCGTCGGGCAGCGACCAGTGCAGATGCACGCCCGCCTTCAGCCGGAACCCCTGATCCTGGAACGGCGCCGACAGCAGCGTCTCGCTGACGTACGGCATGTCCGCCTGGTGGTCGTGCCCGGCGACCGGATCCCGGTACGGCAGCCGCGTGAAGTCCGTGCAAGGCTCCGTGACCTGGCGTTCCGCAGCCAGGCACAGCGCGTCCAGATGTACGGGTACGACCACCAGTCTGCCCATGCGAACTCCCCAGTCCCGGCGCCCCGCAGCATGCGCACACGGTCCCGCCCGGCAACGAGGCAGCAGACAGGCAAAAGAACGGCATTCCGCGCGGGGAACGCGACCGGCGCCGGGCCTGACCCCGGCCCGGTCGACGCCGACGGCGGCCGGCAGAGGGGAGAGGCCGGTCGACCGTCCGGCGGGAAATGCAGGACGCCCCCGCCCATGACCGGGCGGGGGCGTCCTGGGCCGTCCGCCTACCGGTACCAGTACTTGACGCCCCGGTGGTGGGAGCACGTACCCCGGAAGCTGGCGCTGTAGGAGTAGGTGCCGTCCTTGCACTTCGCCGTCGCGCCGCGCGGATGGGGCGAGTTCGCCTTGCACACGCCCGTGGTGTGGTGCGCGCAGGACGCGGCCGCGGCATCGGTGGCAGCGGCCACGGGCACCAGCAGCGCGCCCGCCATGACGGCCGCGGCGACAGCGCCCCGGAATCTCGTCAGCATGAAGTCCCCCTCAGTGATCTGAAGATGCGATCGTGCCACCGTCGGCTGATCCTCACGGCACGATGGCGTCTCTTGATCGCCGCACCGTTACAGTCGTGGCCGACCTGTCATCGGACGTTCGACCAGGGCGAACGCTTGTGCGGACGAGGAGTGTCGTGCGCTGAAGGGGCCTTCGCGTGGCCGGCCCTGGTTGGGGCGGAGCCCCTCGGCAGTCTGCCGCGCAGCAGGTTGTTCAGCTCGGTGATCGCCGTCCCTGCCTGTGCTGCTCACGACTTCATGTCGTCGCTTTTCCGGTCGCCCTCAGCGAGGTGGTCGCCCTAGCGAACGGGGGCGTGGGCTGCGCAAGGTCGGAAGCGGGCGAGGTAGGCCGGGCTTGAGCCCCGGCGTTCGGTCAGGTGGAGGCCCGCGGCGTCGGCGAGCCGGTGCAGCCGGCCGAAGGGGATCCAGTGCCGGTCGAAGAACTCGCCGATGACCAGGCGCCCGCCCGGTGCCAGCACCCGTGCCGCCTCGCGCAGGACCCGATCCGGCTCGGGGATCTCGCCGAGCGCGGTCACGGCGTACATGGCGTCGAACGTCCCGTCGGCGTAGGGAAGTTCACGCGCGTCCGCGCGGGTGGGCCTGATCGTCGCCAGGCCGTCGCGCTCCGCGCGGCCCATCACGTGGTCGAGCATCTCCTGCTGGATGTCGAGCACATCGAGCCGTCCCTCCGGCCCGAGCTGCGGGGCGACGTGCAGCGACTGCAGTCCGGTCCCCGGGCCGATCTCCAGGATCCGCTCCCCGGGCCGTGGTCGCAGCACGGCGTCCATCCGTTCGGCGGTCAGGAACGGCAACGGCACGTCGAGCAGGCCACGTTGGGCGTACGGATAGGGTGCTGTGTCGCCCAGCCACCAGGCGGCGGCCAACGCGGCGCCGACGCCGGCGGCGACCGCCCAGCGGGTCCTGGCCGGGCCCGGAGCGACGGGGGCGGTGGTGATGCGATGCATGGTGTTCTCCGGTGGATCGATTCGGTCCGTGGCACGGGACACGGGACACGGGACACGGGCTATGGGGCACGGGGCATAGGGCATGTGGCTGGGCGGTCGGCGTCACGCGTGCCGGCTCAGCGCCCGCAGCGCCAGCCGGCCGCACAGCGCGGCGAGCGGCAGCTCGGCGCCGAGCGCCATGACGACCGCGGTGGCGAGGTCGCCGCTCGGGGCCGCGGTCGTGGTGTCGAACCAGGCGTCCACGACGAGGAGCGTCGCGGTCGCGGCGGCCGCCAGGGCATGCCGCCGGTCGCCGCGGGCGGCGAGGAGGCCGGTGGCGATCAGGCCGAGCGCCTCCAGCGCGTCGAGCCCGACCCAGGCGACCGGCCAGTGCGCCGCGGTCGCGGTGGCCGGCAGGCCGGTGGCCAGCACGTACAGCCACGGCACCAGGGCGAGCCCGCAGGCGACCAGCAGCCACCCGGCCCGCCGCATGCCCCGCGCAGGGCGCGGCTCCTCCGCCGCTTCGTGGCGCGGGATGACCTCGGCGCGGCCGAAGCCCTCGGCAGTGGCCAATTCGTCATCGCACGACACCAGTTGACGCATCGTCTTCCCCCGCTCCCCGTCGGCTCTCCCTTTCACGTGCTCCACCCTCCGCCGCACACCAGGGCGCCGTCAGTCACGCAGGGTTCCGACCCGGGGTGGAGAAAAGTGCACCCCCGAACCGGGTGGCAGCGTCATGGCACGGGGATGGCCTGCGGCTTTACCGTTTGACGCATGCAAATCACCACGTGGCTGCGGCTGGTGCCGGGCCGGCCGTTTCGCAGGGCGGGCCACCGGACCACGCTCATCGCCGCCGGCCTCCCGCTCCACCTCGCCGTGGTGCCCCTGTGGCTCTGGCTGCTCGGCACGATGGCGGCGTCGGTGTCGGCCGCGACTCCGCTGCCCGTGCGGCTCGCGCTCCTGGCGCTGCCCGTGCTGTCCACGCTCGTGGTGACACCCTTGCTGACCGTCGGGCAGCGGCGGCGCTACCGGGCACTCGTCGGCAAGGACCTCCCGCGCCCCGCCGTACCCGGGCCGGGACGCAGCTGGAGGTCGGCCGTACGCCGCCTGACCACGCGGACGTTGTGGCGGCAGGTCTGCTACCACGCCGTGGCGGGCCCCCTGTTCGCCGTCCTGGACCTCGCCGTCCTCGCCCTCTGGGCCGTCGCTCTCGTGGCCGCCTCCCTCTACATATGGATCTGGGCGCTGCCCCCGCAGTGGCGGATCACCGAGGTCGGATACACCATGCAGGCCCTGTACATCACCGCAGGCGGTCTCGCCCTGCTGTTCCTCGGGCCCCGGCTGATCGGCGCACTGGTGCGGCTGGAGACCCGGGCGGCCGAGGTCCTGCTCGGCCCCAGTCGTACGGAGAAGCTCGCCCGCCGGGTCGCCGACCTCGCCGAGAGCCGGGCCGGCGTGCTCGACGCCGCCGACGCCGAGCGGCGGCGGATCGAGCGCGACCTGCACGACGGCGTGCAGCAGCGCCTCGTCTCGCTCGCCGTCAACCTGGGCCTGGCCAGGGCCACCCTCGGCGATCTGCCTGCGGACGCCCGCAAGGTGATCGACGAGGCGCACCGCGAGGCGAAGGAGGCGATCGCCGAGCTGAACAACCTGGTGCGCGGCCTGCATCCGGCCGTCCTCGAGGACCGCGGCCTCGACGCCGCGCTGTCCGGGGTCGCCGCCCGCCTCCCGATCCCGGTACACGTGACGGTGGACCTGCCGCGCCGCCCCTCACCCACGGTCGAGGCCGTCGCGTACTTCGTGGTCTCCGAAGCCCTGACGAACGTCGTCAAGCACGCCCGGGCGACCCGGGCGGACGTGACTGTGCAGCGGATCGGGGAGACACTGCTGGTGGTCGTCGCGGACGACGGCGCGGGTGGCGCGGATCTGGTGGCGGCCGGCGATGGTACCGGGCTCGCCGGGCTCGCCAAGCGCGTCGCGTCCGTCGACGGCGCGTTCTCCTGCCGCAGCCCCGCCGGGGGCCCGACCGTCGTCACCGTGGAGCTGCCGTGCGCGCCGTGATCGCCGAGGATTCCGTGTTGCTGCGCATCGGCGTGGTCAAGGTGCTGGAGGCGGCCGGCTTCGAGATGTGCGCGCAGGTCGCCGACGCGGAAGGGCTGCTGGCGGCCGTCGAGGAGCACCGTCCCGACATCGCCGTGGTCGACGTGCGCATGCCGCCCGGCTTCACCGACGAGGGAGTGCGCGCCGCGCTGGTGATCCGCCGCCAGTACCCGCGTACCGCCGTGCTCCTGCTGTCGCAGTACGTGGAGGAGCGGTACGCCGCCGATCTGCTCGCCGCCAACACCTCCGGCGTCGGCTATCTGCTGAAGCAACGGGTCGCCGACGTCGAGGAGTTCGCCGAGGCGGTACGCCGGGTGGCGGCCGGCGGTACCGCGCTCGACCCGCAGGTCGTCGCGCAGCTGCTGGTGCGCCGGCACAGCGATCCGCTCGACCGGCTGACACCGCGCGAGCGGGAGGTGCTGGAGCTGATGGCGGGCGGCCGGTCCAACTCCGGCGTCGCCGCCGAGCTGGTCGTGAGCGAGAGCGCGGTCGCCAAGCACATCAACAGCATCTTCACCAAGCTCGACCTGCCCCAGGCCGACGCCGACCACCGCCGCGTCCTGGCGGTGCTGCGCTTCCTGGGAGTCGCGACCGCATAGCGCGCGATCACGCCCGCACGCCCCGCCGAGTTCTGCCGGACCCGGATCCTCCCGCCGGACCCGGATCCTCACTGCCGGGAGTCGTTCCGGGGCCGGCAGGAACTCAGCCGTGGGCTCAAGCCGTCGTACGATCACCCGCCCGCCGGGCCCGCTCCTGCCGGTAGGCCTGCGCCCGGGCGACGTAGGCGCGGTGCTCCTCCTCGTGGTCCGGGGGCAGGTCCGGGGTGTCGGTGGTGGCGAAGAATTCGACCAGGGCTTCGTTCGAGCTCACGGCCAGCTCGCCGGAGCGGGCGAACATGCCCGACTCGTAGGCGGCGACCGCCTCGTCGAGGCCGACCGCCGAACCGGCGCCTCCCGCCGCGTGCACGGCGTGGGCCAGCTCCGCGCCGTCCAGCATCGCGAGGTTGGCGCCGTGCCCGCCGAAGGGCGCCATCAGATGGGCCGCGTCGCCGATCAACGTGACTCCGGGGACGTGCTCCCAGGTGAGCGGTGCGGGCAGGGCCGAGAAGGACCGCGGCACGTAGTCGCCGTCGTTGCGGACGATGAGCGCGCGCATGGCCGCCGACCAGTGGCCGAACTCCCGGGCCAGGTGCGAGCGGATGCTTTCCCGGTCGGTGAGGTCCACTCCGGCCCCGACGTGCCAGTCGGGCGCCGCACGGAACGCGATGTAGCCGCGGACCACACCGTCGCCGTTGCGCTGCAAGATCACCGCTCGGCCGTCGTTGTCGTTGGAGAACATATGACCGGCGCCCACGATCTCGGCGACCTCAGGGTGGCGCGAGTCGACCTCGTCGAACCGGGCGTCGAGGAAGCAGACCCCCAGATGCCGCGGGGCGGCCTCGCTGACCAGGGGGCGGACTTTCGACCACGCCCCGTCGGCGCCGATCACCAGATCGGCTTCCGCGGTTGTGCCGTCCGCGAACTCCAAGCGGTGGCCGCCGTGGCCGAGCGGGGTCACGCCGACGAGCCGGTGGCCCCAGCGGACCGTCCCGGGCCGCAGGTGATCGAAGAGCAGACGGCGCAGCCTGCCGCGGTCGATCTCCGGCGCGGCCTCGTCGCCGGGGTCCGGGGTGAACTGCGCCAGGACCGTGCCCTGGTGGTCGCGGCGGGTCTTCGCCTGCCCCTCGGGCCGGGCCCGCGCCATGAAGGCGTCGAGCAGCCCGGCGTCGGCGAGGGCGATCTGTCCGGAGTCGGCGTGCAGGTCGAGCGTACCGCCGGGGTCACGGGAATCCACGGAGTCGTCGGCGTCGTACACCGTGACCTCGATCCCGTGGCCCTGCAGGACGCGGGCGCAGGTCAGTCCGGCGGGACCGCCGCCGACTACGCAGATCCGGGGTGTGCTGTTCGTCATCGGGACCTTCCCCTCTAGGGCGGCGCGGGACGCGAACGGGTCGCGGCAGCGCCACACAATGTGTAACCGCTAAAAAAGCGTAACAGCTAAACTTTCTGATCGGATCCACAAACGAGGTAAGGTGGCCTCGTGACCGAGACAGGGCGCCGAGAGCGCAAGAAGGCAGCCACCCGTCAGGCCCTGGCGGACGCGGCGCTGCGGCTCTTCTCCGAGCGGGGCTACGACGACGTCGGGGTCCGCGAGATCGCCGACGCCGCCGACGTCTCGGTGACGACGCTCTTCAAGCACTTCCCCGACGGCAAGGAGGCGCTGGTCTTCGACCAGGACGTGGACCGCGAGGCGGCCCTGGTCGCGGCGGTCCGCGAGCGCCCCGCCGGCCAGTCCGTCCCGGCGGCCCTGCACCGGATGCTGCTCGGCGAGCACTCCCGGCGGGTTCACACCGACCCCCGTTTCGACGACTTCCTGCGCCTGATCGACACCACCCCCGCCCTGCGGGAGTACGCCCGCCGGATGTGGCTGCGGCACGAGCACGCCCTGGCCTCGGCGATCGCCGACGACGCCGGACTCCCCGCCGACGACCCGGGCTGCCGGGCGCTGGCCCACTTCGCCCTGGAGGCCCCGGTCCTCGTCCGCGGATCCGCCGACCCCGACACCGCCCTGGACAGGGTCTTCGACCTGCTCGCCAACGGCTGGCGGGGCGCCCGGGGCCGAGTGACGTGATGTGATGTGGCCAGGCGTGGCGTCAGAATCCGAGCGCGGCGCGTCGATGCACAGGAGCGCGCCCGCCCAAGGACCCGGTGCTGTCCTTGGAGAGCCTCTGAGGGCCGGGCGGGGCCGAGTTACCGGGCCAGAACCTGCCAGGGTTGAACGGCCTGTTCACGGGCCCGGGACGAAGCACGGATCAGCGCGTCAGGTCGTGCAGTCCCGGTCCTTCGGGTGCGACGCGGAGTCGGGTGAAGTACTCGGTGCTCAGAATCCGGGCACGGCTCTCAGCGTCGAGCCGTGAGAGAAGTCCGGGCAGAGGTCGTTCGCTCTCGGCCTGGCTGCGGTGCGAGCGAATGGCATTCCACTTTTGCTCGAGCCACGTTGTCACATCCACGACGGCGGTCACATACGAGTCCGGAACGCTCAGCAGTGTCTTCCCGACGCCTTGCAGAAGTGGCCCGAGACCGCCGATCCCGGACCGGGGATGCGTCGCCGCGTAGAGGGCACCGGCCTGCCACGCCTCTCCGGTCCCGGGGTAGAGCTGCGGGACACCGGCTGCCTCGACCGCGAGGAGGGCCACCTGGTGGGTGCGCCGATGGTCCGGATGACCGGTGAGTTGACCGAGGACGTCATGGGTCACCACGACGTCGGGACGGAACTGCCGGATGTGCGAGACCACTTGGGCGACGGCCTCGTCGAGGTCGATGTCGCACCAGCGGGGCTGCTCGGGTGCCGATTTCTCGTTGCGGGCGTCGCGGTACCCCAGCATCCGCGGAGCCTCGGCGCCGAGTACCGCCAAAGCGGCACTGAGCTCGGTGGCACGCGTACTGTCTCGTGCCCAGGTTGCGGTGACGACCGCCGTGCGAGCGCCGCCCGCAGCGTGTTGGGCGAGTACTCCGCCGGCCAGGAGGCTTTCGTCGTCGGGGTGGGCGAACACTCCGAGCAGGGACGGGAGCATCGCTTCGGAGGGCGGGGGAGAGGGGGCGGCCGCAGGATGGATGCCTGTCATGCGGGGGATCCTTCGTCGAGCGGGCGAACGTCGGGAAGACGCCAGGACAGATGGCCGCACGCCGATGTGACGCGCTGTCCGCCGCCCGGCTCGAAGAGGAGGGTGTACCGGTTGGGGCTGTCGGCCGCTCGCCACAGCACGGCCAGGTCCTGGATTTCCCTCCAGATGTCGCGCGGACCGTCAGCGGTCACGTTCCAGCGACCGGGGCCCGCCGGCTCGACCCGCATCCACGACTCGCAGCCGGGCGCACCGACGGAGAGGTGCTCGGCGCCGAAGTCGCGCACCAGCCCGCCGAGGAGGTGGTCCGCAGCCAGCCACAGGCCTCGGTCGGCGTCCGCCGGGGGAGCCGGCGTGCTGCGCCGGGTCCGTGTGCCGGCCTCGGTGGCGATGCGCTGCTGGAACTCCTTGCTCAGCCAGATCCGTTCCAGGCCGTGCCCGGCCCGGTGGGCGAACTCCACGGCCCGAAGCTCTGCTTTGATCTTTCCGTCGCAGGTGCGCTCGACGAGGGCGAGGCCCGGCCATGACGGCGACGCCCGGCTGACGTGCGCTAGCAGTCGTCCTCCGGGGGCAAGCTGCTCGACGAGCGCGGCCGGCACACGATCCACCGTGTACGACACGAAGACGCGGTCGAACGGCGCCCGCGCGGGACATCCCTCGTCCCCTGACCCGCACACGACGTCCGGCCGGAAGCCGAGGTCGGCCAGCCGGACCGCGGCCGCCTCGGTGAGGTGCCGATCCCGGTCGAGAGTGACCACACCCCGGTCGCCGCAGACATGGCAGGCCACCGCGGCGGTCACCCCCGCACCTGTCCCGACGTCCAGCACCCGCTGACCGGGCCGCAGATCCAATTCCTGCAGCAGCGAAGCGGTAAGGCCCATCACCGTCGACATCGACGTGATCGACGCCCCCGACCGAGTCCCGGGTGTCCTGCCCAGTAATGGCTCCCCGTCGTGCTGGATGGGCACGCTGGCCCGGCCGTACAGCAGCCCCAGCAGCTCGGGACGGTCCTGCGGCGCCGACCAGTCCAGCAGGTCCCACCGCGGCGGCTCCTCACCCGGCGCGCTGCGCCGCACGTACGCCTGCGGCATGAGCGCCTCGCGGGGCAGCGCGAGCAGGGCCTCGTACACCGGTCCGGGCCGCAGCCCGTCCTTCCTTACCAACTCGGCGACCATCGCCGCCCGCGCAGCAACAGGATCCACCTGGACATGCGAACGCATGTTGCCGTCATGCCCCGGTCCTGTCGACCCTGGCCTCCTGCCGGACGCCGCAGGGTTCGTGTCCATGCCCGTCACCCCTCACCCCAGCCCATCTGCGAGTACACCCGCCCGGCCAGTACTGCGTCGATCGACTGGCGGGCGCCTGGCACGACGGTGCCTCCTCCTGACCGAGTCGTGGGCGACCAGACCGAGTCGGTCGCCCGAAAAGCATTAGATGGCCGTCGTCCAGTGGCGCTAGCCTCGCTGATCATGGGAGCGCGTGCGCAGTACGTGGTGGTCGAGAACGGTGTCTGGCAGCGGTACTACTCGCATTGGGGCGCCAACCGGGTGGTCGGTGATCTGATGCCCGGTCCGGCCGCGGCGACACGTTGCTTCCGCGCCAACGAGGAGATCGACGAGTGGCTCGCCGATCTCTGGTGCGAGGGTGCCGCGCTCGTCGACCACGACCGCAGGATCCTGCTCTGGTTCGCCTTCGCGGACAGCTGGGCCGATCACCTCGCCGCCCGCGCCGTACTGGCCCGGACCTGGCCCGGCTGGGACGTCCGCTTCGCGCACGACGGCCTGGGCGACCTCATCCACCATCTGGGTCTCGGCAGGGACTTGACCCGTTTTCCCGGCTGGTTCGAGACCTTCGATCCGTCCGGGTTCGCGGCCACCGAGGACAGCGAGCCCTGGTCGGTCGCCTCCGTGCGCCTGCCCGACGGCAGCGTTCGCGCGTGGGGCACAGACTGGGAGCCCATCGAGCACCTCGCCGCCGGTCCCGGACTGATCGACCGGCTCGTCGCCTCGCCGGACACTCCCGCGCTCACGGACATGCCGTACGGCGGCGTCCACCTCGACCCGCAGGCCCGCACCGTCTCGCTCTGGGCCGTGCAGACCGTTGCCGGAGTTCACGAGTGGCCCTTCCAACGCTGGGAGGACTGGACCCTGGACTTCCGCGGGGACGACCACACTTGGCAGGCCACTTTGCTCTCCGCGGACTTCCCCTTCCCCCGGCCCTCACTCGCGACCGCACTGCGGCAGCTCGGCGACGGCCTCGTTACCCCGCCGCCCGACACCGGCGCACTCCTCGCCCGTGCCACGGCCGCGCCCGGCCCGGAGGGTACCGCCGCCGTGGTGAACCCCTCCGCGCTGGTGCCGCACGAACCGAACGATCCCACCCCGGCCGAACTCACCGCCGTGCGTGGGGCGATCACGGCCCTGCTCGCGGGAGCGGAGGCCCACTGACCACCTCGCGGAGCCGGCCCGCTCGACCGGTGCTGCCATCAACTCTCCACTTCCGGCGAACTGTCCCGAAGCGCGTGCGCCCAGGCGGACCGAATCGGCGCTCGAAGCACACAACCTCGACGACCGGGCATCCTGGGATGAGACAGGCCTACGAGGCTTTCAATCCCATCCACAACCTCCCCCGACCCACGGGCGTCGAGAGCCTCCACTACCTCGTCTGCACCACCATCCATCATCTGATGAAGTACCTGATAATCAGGCAAGATAGGCGATAATCGCCTCTAAGAATGTGTTTGAGATCTGCCGTGTCTCGTTGCTGAGGCGCTCGTTCACCTTGCGGTGAGCAGTGAGCACTGGTCGAGCCGTTGCTCCCGCCGGCGCGGGTGAGACCGAAAGGTGGTCGACGGGAGAAGCATCCGCGGCGGCGGTTCCTCGACGCGATCTTCTACGTGGCGCTGACTGGGTGTGCCTGGCGGCAGCTAGCGAAGGACTTCGCGCCGTGGCCGACGGTGTATTGGTACTTCACGTGGTGGCACGACGACGGCGCCGCCGAGCCTATCCATGACGCCCCGCGCAGCAAGGTCCGTGAAGCCGACGGCCGCGAGGCGGAGCCGAGCGCGGGCCTGATCGACTCCCAATCGGTCCGCACCGCGGATACCGTCCCCGCTGCCACCAGGGGCTTCGACACGGGTAAGAGGGGCAAGGGCCGCAAGAGGTTCATCGTCACCGACACCCTCGGCCTGCTCCTGGCCGTTCACATCGTCGCGGCAAGCGTCCAGGACCGCGACGGCGCGAAGCGGCCGCTGCTGTGGACCAGGCTCGACCCCCCCGAGGTCCGGAAGGTCTGGGCCGACCAGGGCTTCGTCGGCCGCCTGGTCGACTGGGCCACCCAAATCCTCGGCCGCGAGCTGGAGATCGTCCGCAAGAATCCCGACCGGCGCGGCTTCCATGTCCAACCCAAGGGCTGGGCGGTGGAACGCACCTTTTCGTGGCTCGCCGCTCACCGGCGCCTAGCCAGGGGCTACGAGACCAGCCTCGCCCACTCGAAGGCCATGATCCGCTGGGCAATGATCGGCATCATGGTCCGCCGACTCACCCGCGGCTGTCCCCCTGCCCGGCCTGGCCCCAGGCCGTTGATCCAGATGAGGTCGCACGCCGGTACTGTCCAGGCGTGATCAGTGATGCTGCTGCCCTAGGTGGGGCCTGGAATGGCGCTGCGGTGCGCTCGCGTGTTGCCGCAATGGCCCTGGAAGACCCCGAACGTCGCCGCTTCGGCGCTTCTCACCACGGGTACCGGCTTCACGCGCCGCTGGCGGAGCAGTCGATCCGACACTTCGAGCAGCTGCACGGCATCACTCTTCCTGCTGCCTACCGAAGCTTTTTGAGCACAGTCGCGGACGGTGGAGCGGGGCCGGACTACGGACTCTTGGGCCTGGCAGAAGAAGTAGACGAGGAAGAGGCCCTGCACGATCTTCGGGCAGAGTGTCTGCATGCGGGCTTTCTGGCGAGTGCGTTCGCGCACACCGCCGAATGGCCGGGACCGGGCCGGGAAGGCAACGCCGACTACTGCGTGGCGGGGACACTGGTCCTCGGCGAGTCTGGTTGCGGCTCCTTCTCCCGCCTGGTCATCGCGGGGAGCAATGCCGGACAAGTATGGCTCGATGACCGCGTGTGGGGTGGTCTCACCCCAGGACCAGACTTTCGCGATTGGTACACCACATGGCTGGCATCCCGGTAGATCTCAAACGCGGTCTCAGAGGTCGTTTTCATCTGTCTTGCCTGGCTTTTAGACGATTTTCTGGGTGGTAGACGGTGGTCCAGGCGAGATATTGGAGGCTGTCGATGCCTGTGTGCCGGGGGAGGTTGCGGAGGGGACGGAAAGGGTCGTAGGCCTGTCTCATCCCGGGATGCCCGGTCTTCGAGGTTGTGTGCTTCGAGCGCCGATTCGGTGCGACTGGGCGCACTCGCTTCGGGCCGGTACGCCAGAAGCATGGCCACGCGACGCCCTTACCCGAGTGATCTGTCCGATGCCCGCTGGGAGTTGGTCGAGCCGGTCCTGGCGGCGTGGCGCTTCGAGCGCCGCGGCAGAGCTCTGGACTTCGGCAGGCCGCCCGAGCGCGACCTGCGCGACATCATGGACGCGATCTTGTATGTGGACCGGACCGGCGTCCAGTGGCGCTACCTCCCGCATGACTTCCCGCACTGGAACACGGTCTACGGCTACTTCGCCCGCTGGCAGCAGGAAGGCGTGTTCGCCCAGCTCAATGGCCTGCTCAGGCAACGCTTACGACAGAAGGGAGGACGAGAGGCCGAACCATCGGCCTGCGTGATCGACGCGCAGAGCGTGAGAACGTCCACCAGCGTGCTCGCCTCCAGTCAGGGTGTCGATGCCGGGAAGAAGATTGTCGGGCGGAAGCGGAGCATCGTCACCGACACGATCGGCCTCCTCCTGGTTGTGCTGGTGACCGCTGCGAGCGTGCAGGACTCCGTCGCCGGCACTGAGCTCCTGAACCGGGTCGCCGCCGAACATCCCCGAGTCCGCAAGGTGTGGGTCGACGGCGGCTACCGCCAGCACCTCGTCGAGCACGCAGCGACCCTCGGCATCGACATGGAAATCACTCAACGCAGGCCCAGGACCAGGGGATTCACACCGATCCCCAAGCGGTGGGCGGTCGAGCGGACCTACGGTTGGCTCATGCTCCACCGCCGCCTGGCCCGCGACTACGAAACGCTGCCCCATCGCTCCGAAGCCATGATCCACATCGCCATGACCGACCTCATGGCCCGCCGTCTCACCGGCGAGAACACCATCTCCTGGCGCGACCCGAGACCTCAGACCAAACACCAGATTCCGGGATGAAACAACGGGAGAAAACGACCTCTCAGCGCTTCGTCGGAATGAGCGTTGCCGCCCGGAGGCACTAGGCGCCGGCCCCGTCGCTGACGGAACGGCTTGAGGCGGGACCATTCCGGAGAGTGAGTTGTAACCGCCTGCAGCGGCCTTGGCGCGGGCGTTGGGGGGCGATTCACGCAGCGGGCATCGTCCACCGGGATCTGGAGCCATCGAACGTACTGTTGGGTCCGGATCCCGGTGACTCAATAACGGCAATTCGCCAGATCACCGATTCGGTTGCTGAGAACTTCCATGCCAGTTGGTGCATCTGAGCGTGCGGTATCTCGGCCGTGTATACGCTGGTCCCGTCACCGCACTGCGACGCGGCCAGAGGCTTTCCGCTGGCGATGATGTCGAAATTGGACGGGCCGGCGCATGTCCACAACACCGTGACGGATGAGGCCTTCCCTGCTGACGCGGGAAGCGTGACACTGCCCTTACCGTGACCGGTTGTTGTGTACAGCGTCTTCGATCCGACAGCGAGGGGCGACTGGACCGGATTGGGAAGGCGGTCCGGGCTCGTCGGGTTCTGTCTCACCGAGGGGGCTGCGCTGGCCCCCGTCTGTGCCCTGTGGGTGGCGGTAGCCCTCGGGTGAGTCTCGCCTGTGCAGGCCGATACGAACACTAGGGCTGACAGGCCGACGGCCAGCAGGGGAGGCTTCATCAGATCGTCCTCAACTCACGAGCGTGGCCGCTTTCTTGGGAGCGGCATGAACAGAACGATCGCGGACTGCCTGGATGATCGTCAAGGAAACTCAACTGATCTGAGAGAGACTTGAGCATGGCGATCCGGAAATGGGTTATTTGCTGGGTATTGGCCCCGTAGGCAGACAAGCGGCACAGCGGAATCTCATGCGCCGTCAGTGTGGCTAAACTACGCAAGCAAAAGAACGTTGGCCTTTCAGAGGTCGTTTTCTCCCGTTGTTCCGTCCCGGACTTTGGTGTTTAGCCCGAGGCCCCGGGTCGCGCCAGGAGGCGAGTAGGTGCTCGAAGCATGCAATCTGTCCTGCCGTGTCGCATGAATAGAACCCGACCTGGTGGAGTGGGACTATGGCGGCTACGAGGGCCTGACCGCCGCGCACCGTGCGCTGGGTTGGCCTCGATGCGTCCGCCGGCCGACTGCTCGGGCACCCGCATCCAGGCACATTCAGCGTCTTGGCGACCGAAGATGGGCAGCCCTGCATCTCCGTCTGGAATGCCCTGTAGTGGCAGCTCACCGTCTCACGTCTGCCGCGAGAGGCGTCGATAGCCGATGAGGGCAACGGCGATGCCGGTGAAGGCCAGGGAGCGCTTCGCTTTGCGCACGTAGCGAGGGTGCAGTCGGCGGCACCCAGCGAGCCAGGACAGCGTGTGCTCCAGGGGCCAGCGGTGGATGTTCAGCCGGGTGGAGGGCGGCACAGTG
The DNA here is from genome assembly GCF_042725875.1 of Streptomyces sp. NPDC127038. Classification (NCBI taxonomy): domain Bacteria; kingdom Bacillati; phylum Actinomycetota; class Actinomycetes; order Kitasatosporales; family Streptomycetaceae; genus Streptomyces; species Streptomyces sp. NPDC127038. The sequence continues at coordinate 30,803 of NZ_JBHXDQ010000006.1, forward strand.
GCAGGGGCAGACCGGTACGCCCGGTGATTAATTGGATCTTCGAGCCTTGCTTGCCGCGATCCACCGGATTCGGACCCGTGAGCGCGCGCTTGTCTAGGGCCCGCATGTTCACCGAGTCGATCGGGCCCTGTGACCGGACCAACTGCCCGCGGCTGCCGCGCTCGTCGAGGACCAGGCGGTGGAGCTTCGCCCGCACCCGGGCCTTGCTCCACTCGGAGAACCGGCGGTGAGCCGTCGCCCCGGACGGTCCGAAGGGTGCGGACGGCAACTGCTGTTACGCGCAACCGGACGTGGCCACGAACACGATCGAGGTCGGCACCTCCCGGTCGCCGTGACGACGGCGACCACCGCCCTGCGGTCATGTCGGTGCCTCCGGAACCACCCGCCAGAACAGTTCCGACAACTCGTCTGGAGCCAAACGTCCAACAATTCTCACCGCGGTCGAGAACACAACCGAGCCACACGAGCTGACGTCCCAATCCGGCAGACGGTTGCGCCCGGTTCCTGCGCCGGGGCCGCTCAGAGGTGGCCGTCCAGGAGGGTCCGTACCTCGGCGATCGTCATGAGTCCTGTGCCTTCCGTCACCGCCTCACCATCCTTCAGCAGGACGTAGGAAGGGGCTCCGGTGATCCCGTAGCGCGTGGTGGCGGCCGGGCAGCGTGTGATGTCGGTGCGGACGACCGTCAGGCGGCCCGTGAACTCGTCGGCGACGCTTCCCACGACGAGGTCCATGGCCCGGCAGGGCTCGATCGCCTTGGGCCATGTTCCGGTGAAGTAGGCGAGAACCGGGACGCCGCTCATCCTGAGGATGAAATCGAACTCCGCGTCCTCACGGGGTTGGTGAATCCGCTTCGCCGCCATGGAGCTCCTGACCTCGTGTTCCGTCATTGCGCGCCCATCTTGCCCTGCGCGGTACGGCAGGCCGGCCCCGGCGGGTCTCGGCACGACCTGTGGGTATGGGGGAGAGGTACCGCTCCGAGTGACGCCGTCGGGGGGGAGCTTGAGCCGACAGAGCTGTTGGCTCAAGACACGCGATCATCTCGCTCGTCCTGCCGCTGCGGGCACCGGTCGGATCGGCCCGCCCGCGGCGGCGACGCTCCTTGCGGCCCCGCGACCAGCACGGACACGAAGGCGCAGGTGACGGCGAACCGGAACCACTCGTAGGCGAATAACAG